>JBAXCL010000167.1:0-2046 GCA_037141515.1 archaeon | reverse complement strand
GCTAAATACGAATACAGAAGAAAAAGAACAACAAGGACAACAAGAACCACAAGAACAAGAATCATCTGGTAGCACCAACATTTCTGATTTACAACCGTATTCTTTGTAAAAAGAATATAAAGATTTGTTACAACTATTTTGTAGAAACAATGCTTGACCAAGAATTGCTTTTGTCAGAATTTCCAACCAACATTAAACTTTCTTATGAGAATCTTGCGCATAAGAAAGTTTGCAAGGCAGACCTCATCATGGCGGTGCCCAGAGGTCAAAAATGTTTTGTGTGGTTTACTGAATATGAAGACCAAAATGCTTGCTTTTTGCTAGAGATTGGCCAACAAGGAACCCAAATCCAAAAGATCCAGCAAATTCGTGTCCAATTTGATGCAGAATTGGTTTATAATACCATTTTGCAAGGAACGCTCTTCTACGAGGAAAAGACCCGACTCTTTTCTATAGAGGATATTTTTTATTACAAGGGGCGCGATATGACCAACTGTGATTGGCTAAACAAACTTTCAACAATGGGAACCCTTTTGAAAAGCGATATTTTACAAAAAGAACATTCCTCATTTATGTATTTTGGAGTCCCGCTTTTTTCGAGTAAGTTGGAAGACTTGCTGATAAAAACAAAACAAGTCAAATACAGGATTGAAAGACTACAATATTATTTGTTTGGAAAGGTAGGAAGTTTTTTGTATACACCCTATTCGCAAAATACAAAACCTCTGCAAATTTTCGACCAGAATCCGAAATATAATCAGAATCCACAACATAATCAGAATCCACAACATAATCAGAATCCGCAACATAATCAGAATCCGAAATATAATGAAAAACCAATAAATAGGCAGAACCCGGTAAAGAAGGAAACCGTTTTCAAAATCAAACCAGACATTCAAAACGATATTTACTATTTGTATTCTCCAATTGATGACACCCTTTTAGACACCGCGTGTATACCCGACTACAAAACGAGCGTCCTCATGAATCGACTTTTTAGAAACATCAAAGAGAACGAGAATTTGGACAAGCTGGAAGAAAGCGATGACGAAGATGAATTTGAAAATGAAAGCCCTGAACGGTTTGTGCATTTAGACCGGACTTACAATATGGTTTGCACATTTCATTATAAATTTAAAAAATGGGTTCCTGTAAGATTGGTGTAAATAGGATTTCTGTTCAAACTAAGTTAATTCGCGGGAAGAGTGTATAAAACATTGTATTCACACAAAATTGCTGGATCAGAATAATGTGTTAATTTCCATGTTCCTACTGCTCCAAAATAAGCTCCCGAACATAAAGAAGTGACAACTGTTCCAGGTATAGTTATATAATTCTGTCCAGGTGGAATTATAATTTTTGTAAAATCGGATGCGTATTGTGGAACGGTTGTTTGGTTTAATAAAGAAAAACACAATGCTAAAACACCTTTAGGAGGAATATCTTCTCCTGATTGTGACCCATTCATATTTAATAGCAATTGATGGTTATAATTGACCTGTCCTTGCTGGTCGACGACAGTAGTTTTGATAGAACTAATGGTTCCTAATCCCAACGCAGTGGAAGGATCCGTAGTGCTTTGTATTTGTTTTTGTAGTTTGAGTTTGTTGAAATACTTGACTTTGCGGGGCTGGTAGATTTGCAAAACGAATAGGAAATTCAACGGTTGAATATGCCGGAACATAAAAAGTATAAGAAAAGGTTTGCGACATTTTTATAAAATAAGAGTTTATAAAAAAGCTTTACAAAAAAAATAATTAAGGAGAAGGAAGAGTGTATATAAGTTCAAGTTTGTACGGCGCTTGATTGACGTAATTTGTAAATATGCATTTACCAGTAGCTCCAAAATAAGCTCCTGAACATAAAGCGGTGTCTACAACTCCTTCAAATGTGACAGTTTGTTCTCCGGGTGGGATAATTACCCGAACAACGTCAGAAGGCGATGTAGGCGCAGGTGTTTGATTCAATAGTGACGTATTAATCGCTAAAACACCTTTTGGCGGAATATTTTCTCCATTTAGTACACCGTTAAAATTCAATAAACTC
>JBAXCL010000166.1:0-2054 GCA_037141515.1 archaeon | reverse complement strand
AAAAAACGACCTACAGATAAAAGCCAACGAATTGAAAATAGAAAAAACTATTTATGTTCTATCTGAAAAATTAAGCCTAGAGAATTGGCAGGAATTCAGAAGCGCTGAATATTGGAAAATTTACGACAGCCTAGAAGAAAAACCACGCCGACTTTTTGTATTGGAAGAACTAAAAAAAATAATTTTAAAGTATAACCTATGAATTACGAACACACAAAGGCGCTAGCCTTTCATTCTCTTATTACCCTACATAATAAGATTGAAAAAGTAATAGAGAAAACAGGAGAAACAGACGCAACAATGGAAAGCGTCCACCACCTGCAAATGTTGGTTAACTTTTTCACCTTAAAAACAGAACACGACCAACAAGCTAGCGAAAAGCAAAGCACCATAAAAAAACCCCTTTATATTAATAAAGAAGTATTCCGACACAACCATAACAGCAAAATAAAAAGCGAATATTTATGAAAGTATTAATAGCTTGTGAGTATAGCGGCATAGTTCGTGACGCATTTACAGCGGCAGGCCATGACGCTATATCGTGCGACTTATTACCAACAGAAACACCGGGCAAACATTATCAAGGTAATGTTTTAGACATACTAGATAATGGATATGATTTAATGATAGCTCACCCACCTTGCCAATTTTTAAGCTATGCAGGAATGAAATATTGGAATAGAGAGGGAAGAGAAGAAAAAAGACAACAGGCGCTTGAATTTATCAAAACATTATACAAAGCACCCATTCCAAAAATTGCAATAGAAAACCCACTTGGCCACGCCATGAGCTGGAAACCTTACGACCAACTTATAAGGCCCACCCAATTCGGAGATACCGAACAGAAAAATGTTTGTTTGTGGCTTAAAAATTTGCCCCCATTAATTAGTACATATTTTTGCAGTCCTAAAATTTACGCATATAAAAAAAACGGCAAAAAAATGTACAGAACAGAATACCTAGGTGGAAAAAAATCAAAAGAAAGGGCTGAATTTTTTCATGGAGTAGCCGCCGCCATGGCAAACCAATGGGGGGAATAAAACGCACCGCCTTGATACTATTAGCACAAGTCGAAACTTTGAAAAACTGAAAACCCTTGAAAGAACTAGATACTAGCGCTTTAGCGCTAGCCACCAATAACACCAACGTACAACAACATTGGAGCAAATTTGCAGCAAGGCGCAGAACAAATACAGCACAACAAAGGCTTATTTTTAGAAACGCTAAAACAGCCACAAACGCAAGAGATTTAAGTACGGCACTAAAAGCCGCCGCATCGCTTACTTTTTGCAACAGAAGAGTAATAGTAGAAAAGAAAGGGAACGAATACCTACAGGCCGGGGCTTGGTATTGTGGTAAAAAATATTGCGCTTATTGCAGCAACCGAAAGCGCAGAAAAATATTAAATAGGTTTGTAGACTTTTTTAAAAGTGAAAAAGGAAAAGACATATTGAAAAATTACGACCTAGCACTATTAACGCTAACACTAAAACACAATAAAAAAGACACACGCACAGAGCCATACTATAAGGAACTTTCAACACACTTTGCCAATGGCATGAAATACGGATCGTTTAAAAAATACATATCGGGCGGCTTTTATAATACGGAACACACCTATAGTACAAGAAATGGCCACCACATACATAGACACGCTTTAATTTTAGTACCTAGAAAATTCGATGTATTGGAAAACTTTTCAACAATACAAAAGGAGTTACAAACACAATGGAAGAAGCGAACAGGCGGCAGTTTTCAGATAGATTTGCGGCCACTTGGATATGATGAATTAACAGAAACAACGCCAAGCCGTACAATGGTGCAAAAAAATATTAATTTGCATATGTTGGAAGTTACAAAATACATTACAAAACGTGACGAAACAGGGACTATAAATTACCAAATAGTTAAGGCTGTAGAAGAAAACAGCAGGGCGAAATTTTACGGGAGATTCGGAATTCTCCACAAGGTAAAAGAACTAAATTTAAACTTGCAGGAGCTGGAAACAGAAGCAAAAGAAAAACGGAAACTTTATATAGGAACAGCAGTAATAC
>JBAXCL010000165.1:0-2079 GCA_037141515.1 archaeon | reverse complement strand
GGGAGGGTCTTAACAATGTTTGGGTATTTTGTTAATAAATTAATAAAGTCTTTTTCTAAATTACTGGATCCAATTAAAGAATTCAGTAAATTTAGCTCAATATTAATTTTGTTAAGGTTGTTATTTACCTTTTTCCAGTTTACAAAAAAATCCCATACTTTTATTGATTCCTTTAAAGTTTTTGTAAAGTTCTCGAATACTTTATCTTTGCTAATTTTTTCATTTCTATAAAAATTTAAATATTTCATAGCATTCACCGATTTTGCAGAGTCATCTAATTTGATTTATTACTAACAACGGCCTTTGAAGTTAATAAATCTTCTTTACTAAATCCGCAACGCATCATTGTAATGTCTAAAAATTTGTTTTCAAGGTCAATTCCAATATATTTTCTTCCAAGTTCTTTTGCAATGACTCCAGTTGTTCCAGACCCATTAAATGGATCTAAGACAACATCGCCCTTGTTAGATGATGAACTTATTATGCGTCTAAGTAATTCCAATGGTTTTTGTGTAGGGTGTTTACCAAAAAGCTTTTCTGTTTGGGGAGTCAATGGAATTGACCAAACGCTTCGCATCTGTTTTCCTTTAGGCCCATATTTATCTGCCCAGTCTTTCATTTCTTCATAATTAAAAGTATGTCTTGAGTCTAAGTTCCTTCTTGCCCAGATAAGAGTTTCATGGGAATGGGCAAAATATCTGCAACTAAGATTTGGTGGTGCGTTGGGCTTGAACCAAGAAATTTCATTCAAAATTTTATAATCTAAATATTGTAACGCATAACCAACTTGGTAAATATTATGCATTGTTCCAGAAATCCAAATACTTCCGTTTTCTTTCAAAACTTTTTTACAAGCAGTAAGCCAGTTTAGTGTAAAATTAAAATCATTTTCTAAACCATTTGATTTATCCCAATCAGCCTTATTTACTAAAACCATTTTTCCAGCTCTACAGCTAATTCCCCCATTAGAAAGAAAATATGGGGGATCAGCAAAAATAAGGTCAACAGAATTTTTAGGTAATTCATTCAGTGCCTGAACGCAATCGCTTTTGTAAAGAGTAAAATCCACATCTTTGAAATAAGGCGCAACCATGAAAAGACTACTTTTTATCCCCTTAAAAATGTTTTGAGAGTGTCGTGCCGTTGTTCCCCGGCACCTCACCTCCCTCATCCTTAAATACTTCTCTTACTAAAATTTCTCTTGGCGTTTTGATGGCAATTTATTCTCATTCTAAGTTATCTACTTTTCAAGCGTGCAAGTATCAGTACAAATTAAAGTACGTTGATAGAATCAAAGTCGATATTCCTACTACTATTGAGATGTTTATGGGTTCTTGTGTTCACAAAGCTTTGGAGAAGTTATACAAAGACCTAAAATACAAGAAATTAAATTCAAAAGAGGATATTCTAAATTTCTACAAAGAAGAGTGGGGCAAACAATGGTCTGATGATATTTTGATTGTGAAGGATTATCCAAAAGAGAATTATAAAATAATGGGGGAAGAGTTTTTAGTTAATTATTACGATGAGTATGCGCCGTTTAATCAGTTTACGATTATTGGGTTAGAGACTGAGGAGCGGTTGAGGTTGAGTGATGGGAGTTTTTATCATGTTAGGATTGATCGGTTAGCTTCTATTGAGGGGACTTATTATGTGTGTGATTATAAGACGAATTCGAAGATGAAGTCGCAAGTTGAAGCGGATTCTGATAGGCAACTTGCGATGTATTCTTTGTGGGTGAAGAATTATTTCAAAGATGCCCAGCGGGTTGTGCTTTTGTGGCATATGCTTGCTTTTAATAAAGAAATTTCTAGTGAGCGGACTAATTTACAATTAAAAGAGTTAGAGGGCGAGGTTGTTTCGTTGATTAAAGAGATTGAGTCAACGAAGGAGTATCCTACTAGCGTTACTAGTTTGTGTGATTATTGCGTTTACAAGAATTTGTGTCCTTCTTTTTCGCATGAGGTTAAATTAGAACAAAAGTCGCTTAGAGATTACCAAAAGGATGATGGTTTAAGGTTAGTAAATGTTTTTAGTGAGTTAAAGGAAAAAGAAAGTGCGGTTGAGGGTGAGTTAAAG
>JBAXCL010000164.1:0-2144 GCA_037141515.1 archaeon | reverse complement strand
CTTCAGAGACACTTATGAAACTCCTTGGAATATATGTCGGTGACGGTTGGAAACGAATAGAAAAAGCAGAAGTAAGCTTTGCGCTTCCTGAAGGAAAAAAAGGGCGTAATGAAGCGATACAAGCAATAAATTCACTTTTGTGGAGTCACTGTCTTACAGAAGACAAAAACGAGTTACACTTGAACTCTATAAATATTGCTCGATTCTTTGACTCGCTGGGATTTGGGCAAGGTGCAAAAAATAAAACTCTGCCAACGTGGATATTTACGCTTCCAGCTATTGAAAAAGAAGCCTTTGTTGATGGGCTGCTACTTTCAGACGGATATAGCATCGGAAATAGCAACAGATATGTTTCAGCAAGTCCAGAATTATTAAAGACACTTCGGCTGTTTTTACAAACCATAGGTTATACTGTGGGAAAAATTCATACTCAGACAAAAGAAAAAGGGAGTATTGTTGTGTCAAGACCTTTACTAACTGACTCAACGTATGGCTATGTTTGCTTTAGCCGAAGAAAAGGCGCATTACTTAAGTACGCAAACCAATACAAACAAAGAAACTATTTGTTTGGAAATGAATACTTTGAAACAAAACGAATTACTGGAATAAAAAAACTTGTTCCAGAACCAACTTTAGATTTACGTGTTGAAGGAGAGCACAACTTTATTGCAAATGGGTTAGTTGTTCATAACACAGGAATACAAAGAAGCGGAGCAACATTCCCCTTCGCAAATACAACAACAACCCCAGCCGGAAAAGTAATACCCGGAAAACAAGATCCAAAAAAACCACTTCCAATGATACTTGCTGCACACGGCGCAAGATACGTTGCAACAGCAAGCGTAATGAATTTATTTGATTTAAAGAAAAAAGTCCAAAAAGCGTTAGCAATAGATGGACCAACTTTTATCACAGTATTTGTTCCATGCATACCCGGATGGAAAATAGAAACAAACGCTACAATAGATATTTCAAAAAAAGCATTCGAAACAAACGTTTATCCATTATACGAAATAGAAGACGGGGTTCTGAAAATTAATCAAAAACCTGAAAAGAAAGCGCCAGTAACGGAATACTTATCAATGCAAGGAAGATTCAAGCACATAACTCCAGAAATTGCAGAAAAAATACAAAAATATGTGGATGATAGATTCGCATTCCTTGAAAGCGTAGACGGCAAAAAAATATTTGATGCTATACTTTAAACATAAAAATAAGTGGATTAATTATTCATTTTGCCAAAGTATGTTTTACTAATTTTCCTGCGCAGGCAATATTTATTCAAACAAAATGGTTTTAATGCTCCGCCACGCTCATAGCAAAATGCAAATGCGTTTTGCGTTGCCCCGCAATGTTGCAAATGCTTGGCATTTGCGGCACGTCGCAAAACTCATAGTTTTGCAACGAACCATTGGTTTTGCAATGAAGCAAATGCCTTGGTTGGTGCCCCGGTTAGGGGGCTTCATTTCGAAGAGACTATTAAAGAGTGCCTCGTGGGTAAATAGTTTTGGATTAATTTTTGTTGTGCTTGTGGGAGGACTTTTAGGTTTTGTAATTTAGCCCCACGAAAATAATAATTTTTATTGCTGGCAATTGGTAGTTGATGCCAGTTTTTCTAAAAAATGCGCTGGTAGAGTTTTGTTAAAATTTTATGAATTATGACGAAGAACATTTATTTGGAAACATCCAGATACAATAAAAGCAGGCAGGGCCTTCGCTAGTCGCATAAGACAATGCTTAAAGTTTCCATATTTTTGTCTTTTGCTATAAAAGAAAGTATTTTTTTCTTATGCGCTGCAAAGTAAGCATGCAGAATTATTTACGCAATTTTGTAGTGTTCCTTTGATTTTCTATTAGTTCTTGTGTTATTTGATTTTGGGCTTGCTGGGCGACCATTAAAAAGCTTTTCTTGCTTGAATTTATTTACCAGGGCTCGTAGCTCAGCCTGGGAGAGCAATCGGCTGAAGACCGGTGTGTCGCGGGTTCAAATCTCGCCGAGCCCAGTTTAATTTAATTATTTCTTGTTTTTTATTGTTGTGTGCCAGTTGGTATATTTTGTCAGCTAGTTGATTGTTTTTATCTCTCTTTAAGAGGCTTTGGGACAAAACTTTATAAATGGTCTATTTTTAGGTGTTCGGCTGAGA
>JBAXCL010000163.1:0-2223 GCA_037141515.1 archaeon | reverse complement strand
CTGCGATTTCGAATAAACCAAAAAAAGCAGCTCAATACGGGAGCAATTTTGATAAAGCTATAGAAATTCTGGCAAAGAAAAATAATTTTTTTTCAAAAGCGCAGTATCTCAAAAACTTTTTTGAAAACGAATCTGTGGAAGTAAAAAACTTAACAAAAAATATTCCAATAGGCGCACTAATTTCAACAGGAAAAGATTCACTTTTTGCGCTTTACTTAATGCAAAAACAAGGGTATGATGTAAAGTGTTTGATTACAATTGATTCGAAAAATAAAGACTCATATATGTTTCATACCCCCACAATATCTCTTGCAAAGCTTCAATCAAAAGCCATTGGCATCCCTTTGATTATTGCAAAAACAAACGGGCAAAAAGAAATTGAACTTGCAGACTTACAAAAAGCGATTAAAATTGGGGTGAATAAATTTGGTATTGAAGGAGTTTGTTCTGGTGCATTGTATTCGAATTATCAACGAGAAAGGATAGAGCATATTTGCGAAAATTTAGGGATTCGTTCATTTTCGCCACTGTGGCACATGAATCAACTCGCTTATCTAAAACATCTAATTAGTGCGAGATTTGGGGTAATAATTACAAAAATTGCTGCAAAGGGACTTGACGAAAAATGGCTTGGGCGAATAATTGACTTAAATGCAATTGATGAATTGGCTGTTCTTGAAACTAAACTTGGCATTAATCCTGCTGGCGAAGGCGGAGAATATGAGTCATTAGTAATAGATGCGCCCATTTTTAGAAAAAAAATTGAAGTTTTATTAGAGAAAAATATGCAAAATGAATTTAATGGAGAAATAATTGTAAAAAGCGCAAAATTAGTTAATAAATAAATTAATTAGTGAATAAGGGTTATTGATATAAATTTCTATTCGTATCTTAACGCTGCAACAGGATCAAGTTTAGCTGCCCTAAATGCTGGTAAAATTCCAGAAACCATTCCAACCAACATTGCGAAAACAAGCGCACCCAAAGTTATTTCAATACTAAAAACAGCCACGAGCCCAAAGCCAAGAGCTCCTCCAACAACTGCGATTAAACTTGACAAAGCATAACCAAGTGCAACCCCGATCGCACCCCCAATTCCGCCGATAAAACTCGCTTCAAGCAAAAATATTGTAAGAATTTTATTATTAGAAGCCCCAAGTGCCTTCATTACCCCAATTTCTCTTGTTCTCTCAAGAACAGAAGTAATCATTGCATTCATTATTCCAACGCCCCCGACAATGAGGGAGATTCCGCCAATCCCTGCCAAAAATAAAGTAATTATTCCAAGTAAGGAATTTATTTGAGTTAAAAGACTTTCAGCCGAAGAAACAGTAAAACTTTTTTTACCATATTTATTATCCAAATACTTTTGAACTTGGGTAGTAGCCTCATTAACGTCAGTGTTAGTAAAAGTTTTTACAAAAACAATTGAAGGAACAAGCGAAGCGGCAGGATACAAACGTTTGTATCCCTCAAGTGACATATAAATTGTATTTCCCGTGCTTGGGCCCCCGCCAAAACTAGAACTTTGTTTCTTTAAAATTCCCTTAACTTTGAAAGTCACACCATTAAGAGTTATTTGTTTTCTTGCGTGCAATTCTTTGCTAAAAGCAGTTGTGCTTATTGAGTCCCCAATTAAAATTCCAGTTGAATCATTTTTTGACAACATTGACCCTTCAACAACATCAAGGAACCCAGTATTGCTAAATATGTTTGCTTTTGATGCATCAACCGCATTAAGAGAAATACTTAATCTTTCGCTCCCATATTGCAAAACTGCGGATGACGCATAAATAGGCACAATATCCTGAACTCCTTTAGCGCCGTTTAACCTATCTAAATCTATTTGTGTAAGCGCAGTTTTTGTCCCAAATGACCCCCCACTCATACTCGCAGACCCGGGGATAACAAAAATTGTGTTTGACCCGAGTTGCTGAAATTGCTGATCAACTGCAACACTTAATCCTTGTCCGATTGAAAGAAGGCTGACAATTGCAGCAATGCCAATTACTACCCCAATTAGTGTAAGGAATGTCCTTATCCCAGCTCTGCGAAGATTTTTTATTGAAACCTCCACTACGTCCAAATCAATTGCCATAAAATTTACCTTTGAAAATTAATTATTTATTCATAAAAATATTTGTCCATATAATTGCGTATTCTATTAATTTTATCTTAATATAACATTTTTATTTTAATTGACACACATGCTTCCCAATACTA
>JBAXCL010000162.1:0-2248 GCA_037141515.1 archaeon | reverse complement strand
ACTCGCCGATCTGTCCCTATTTGACCAAATTAAAGATGCCCTCCACAAAGATACCCGCGAAATCGGATGGGCCGCCACTAATAATGACCATAAAGAAATTTGCAAATTGAAACAAGCTAATATCGCCAACGTTAAACGGCTCATCCAACAGTGGGACAAATATATCTCCTCCTAAATAATAAATTAAATTAACTAATAAATCTAATTAATTTATTGCCCACCACATTTTTTTAGCACAAATTTAATCAAACATCCACAATGCATTGTGCAACCCATCTTGCGCCTTGCTTCGCAACCTTTAACTCAGAATAAGTTGCTGCCTTTACATCAACTTTGAAATTGTGTCTTTTTGGATCAAGTGTTGCGCCTGCTACTTTTGCGCGCAAAAAGAGTTTATCGCCTTTTTTTAGTATAGTTACTACAAATGTTGCAAAAATTAGTTTCTTTGTGTCTTTTATGAAAAGAAGCTGGTTCAAAAATGTAGTGAGTAGAGCCCCTTCATCAGCAGCAATAACTTCAATAACTTCTTTCTTATCTTTTCCAACGCTTCGCACATCAACTATTACATCAGTCATTGCTTTTGCGGCTTCGGCGAAAGCTTCGTCCATTGTAGCACCATATCCCCTTATTCCAATATCCGCTTTGTGTTCAAAGTGCTCAAACATACAATCACTCCGAAATACTTAGGTTACTATTCTTTAATAAAGCTGGTTTGCTCGCCGATGTCCTCGTTCCAAACAACTTGTTTTTTTTGAATATAATCAGAAAGCATTTTTTCGCATTCTTTGTTATGAAGCTGAATTAGCTTTACTTTTCTTTTTTTAAGATAATTTTCAGGCCCCTTAAAATTTTTGTTCTCGCCCATTACAACAACTGGGATTTTATACAACAGTACTGCCCCAGCGCACATGTCGCACGGACTTAGCGTGGTGTAAAGAGTGCATTTTTTATATATTTCAGCTTTAAGCCTTCCTGCATTTTCGATGCAATCCATCTCAGCATGGAGAATTACAGATTTTTTTTGAATTCTTTTATTGTGCCCGCGAGCAATTATTTTCCCATTAAAAACCAAGATTGACCCTATCGGAATTCCGCTATTTTTTGCCCCTTTTTTTGCTTCAATTATTGCTTCTTGCATGAATTTTTCATGCAAACAATTTTTCGAACTCCTAATTTTCGAACCCATGATTTTCAAACCCATAATAATTCCATTTAGTATTTTCCAAATTAGTATTGTTTTTTATTTTTCTTTTCAACCCATTCAAGAAATGGTCCAAAAAAGTCTTCTCCAGCTAATTTTATTTCTTTTATGTGTTTGCTTTTTGGCGCAGCTTTAATATCCCCATATATTTTTTTGTCGTCAAATCCTATTAGGGCAGCGTCATTTCTTGTGCAACCATAATATATTTTTTTTATTTTTGCCCATTCTGCAGCAGCAAGGCACATTGGACAGGGTTCGCAAGTAGAATAAAGTTCACAGTCACTTAAATCAAATCTTTTTAATTTTTTTGTTGCTTTTCTTATCGCGACTATTTCAGCGTGCGCTGTTGGATCATGGGTTATTAGAACATGATTATGTCCACGTGCAATTATCTTGTCTTTTCTTACAATTACTGCACCAAACGGACCGCCTTGATTTTTTCGCATCCCGCTAAATGCCTCTTTTACTGCTTGGCTCATGAATTTTTCCATACCAAAATTAGGCAAAGGATGTTTTTATACTTTCCCAGTTGTTTTACGCCCCCTAACAAATTTATACTTGAACGATGTAAATTGAAGTATGGATAATCGAAAAATAGTTTGTTTTGTCTGCACTGCAGGAGTTGAGCGTAGCGGGCGAATGATGCAGATGTTTAATCAGTTCTTAAAAGTGCATAATTTGCAATCGGGTTTTCATGTTATTAAGGCAGGTGTTTCTGACAAGGAAGTTCTTGGCATGCTAGATAAATCAGATTTTGTTTTTATTGAAAATACTTTAAGAGATTCTGAAGTTAAGGAAGCACTTGGTTTTATCCACCATAAGGGGAATGTTTTTAGATCAGCTTCAAACACTGCACACCTGAAAGGCATAACTGAAGCAGAAAAGCTTTCAGAATGGGGAAATTTGATTTTAGGAAAAATCAGCCTTGCTGATGCCCATAACAAAAAAATATTTTTGCAAAAAGTAAAGCCATTAGTTGTTCGAAGGCGTCCCAAATCACCCCGCTTAAAAAAAAATACTAAAATTATCAGAACAAGATAATTTAAT
>JBAXCL010000161.1:0-2263 GCA_037141515.1 archaeon | reverse complement strand
TATCATCCCAAAAACAAAAAAATAATTCCTTTATATACTTCTGTCCCAGAGTCGCCTTAGCTTCGGTTTATTGCGCATCGAAACTGATTTTTGAGGAGAAAAGCGCAAAGATTGCTTTCTTTCGCTCAAAATAAGGCGCGTTTTTACCTTTCCTTGTCCAATCAGTTTTTCACTAGAAGCAATTCCTCTAAATACACCCCCGTTATTTTTGGCTTCAGTTTTTACTTCACTCTTTGCCCTTTCAAATATTTCGCCAAGATTAGAATTTCCTAACAAAGTACGAAATTGAAACCTTCTTCCAATTAATACTGTTGGTTCAATTCCTTTTCCTAAGGCATAAAGATTTGTAATAAATGGAGCCGCATCATTTCCAACACTACAATGAATTAGCACTTTTCTCCCTAAACGCTGTTCGCATAATATTGACTTGAAAAAAGATTTAATTGCAGATGTATTTCTAAACTGGAGGCTCCTAAGTTCACTGGGGACAATCTTAACTCTAATCCCGTTTTTGGTTGCAAAATCAGATAATTTTGAATCCATTGGAACTACTGAAAATATTAATCCAAAACCATTTCTCTTTAAATCAAGAATAGTGCTTTCGTGATAAGGCATTTCTGAAGTATAAACTGTTTCATCGACTTTTTTGCAATTATGCAAATAATCAAAATGAAAATTTTTCATAAAAAAAACCCAAATAAATTCATCCTTTTATACAAATCATTGGTTTTAGTTTTGCAACTTTTTCACTTATTCCAGTTTTGTGCATTACTTCAACTACTGATAAAATATCTTTGTAAGCATCTGGCGCTTCTTCAGGCAGACCTTTTAACGAGCGAGCTTTTATTATAATTCCTTTTGCGGCCAAGCTTTCAAGCAGTTGCTGAGGAGTCCATTTTCCTAGCGCAGCAGTTCTTGACATGCTTCTTCCCGCACCGTGAATTGTAGAACCGAATGTTTTTTCCATCGCGATTTTTGTCCCTTTTAGAATAAATGAGTTTGTTCCCATTGAACCACCTACTAAAACAGGCTGGCCAATTTTTCTGTACTTCAAAGACACTTCGCTTCGCCCCGGACCAAATCCTCTTGTTGAACCTTTTCTTTGAACGAGAACTTTTTGTTTTTTTAATTTTCCTTCACCATCGCCGTTTTCAGCATGTCCAACATAATGTGACTCAATTTTAGCGGTGTTGTGCCCGACATCGTAGAAAGTTTTAACTTCGTCTTCGCTAATTCCAAATACCTTCGCAAAGCTTCTTTTTACTAAAGTACCAATTACAAATCTATTTGCAAACGCAGCATTACTTCCAGCTTTTATTGCACCAAAATATTTTTGCCCCTCTTCGCTTTGTATTGGTGCGCAGACTAAATCACGTTCAGCAATTTTAATATTATATTTTTTCACAGCCCCATCAAGTATTTCTAAATAATCTGTTCCAATTTGGTGACCTAGTGCCCTGCTTCCGCAGTGAGTTGATATAAACGTCCCGCCTTCTTCAAGACCAAAATTTTTAGCTCCTTTTTCATCAAATACTTTTTCAATTTCTTGTACTTCGCAGTAATGGTTTCCGCTTCCAAGTGTTCCTATTTGATCTAGTGCTCTTTCTTTTGCTTTATCAGTAACTGCCGCCACATCAGCTTTTTTTTCGCATCCATTCTCTTCCATAAATTTTAACTCTTTTTTCTTACCGTATCCTTTTCCAACAACAAACCCCGCACCTTTTTCAAGTACTTCATCCATTTCACTTTTAGTTAAAATAAATTTTCCTCTTATTCCAAGCCCCGCAGGAACATCTTTGAATAATTGTTCAGCAAGTTCTTTCTTTTTTAATGAAACTTCTTTTGCACTAAGCGGAGCAATTAGTCCATGAACTCCGCAATTAATATCAAATCCTGTTGCGGCGAAACTTATTAGTCCTTCTTTCATATCAGACACTGTTGTCGTACCAATAGGCAGACCGTAGCCGACATGTATATCGCTAAGCGCAATTACCCCAAGCGAACCAGGCAACCGCGAATAGTTTTGGAGTTGCTTTAGAGAATTATTATTGTTTTCAAGTTCTTTTTCAAGTGTTTTTACTATTTGTTCGTTAGCAAAAAGTCTAGGGGCAACTTTAGGATTGTCTTCAAGTTCTATTTCGTATTCAAAAGCGCCTTTCTTCTTCAGATTAATCATAAAATCACAATCAACAAAATAAATTTAATTAAATATTAAATTTAACTAAATAATAAATTTAACTAAATAATAAATTTAACTAAATAA
>JBAXCL010000160.1:0-2266 GCA_037141515.1 archaeon | reverse complement strand
TCAGAGAGGAATTGTGGAAGTGGCTCAAGGAAAGGAACTGCGAGAAGTTACTACCCATGCTACTGATTGACCAATATGCGATGAGTTATGCCAGGTGGATCCAGGCAGAGCAGGCTGTCAGTGAATACGGAAGTCTTGGGCGACATCCAACAACGGGCAATGCTCAACAGAGTCCTTTTGTAATGATTGCTCAAAATGCTAACAAGCAGACTCTAAATATATGGGGTCAGATTTATGAAATAGTCAAAGAAAACTGTTCCTCAGATTACAGACCCTTTAGCGCAGCGGATGACATGATGGAGCGGTTGCTGACATCAAAACGGTAGTAAAGATAGTTATTTTCGTGATAAATATTTTTTGACATTTTCTTCGAAATGTTGTATTCTGAATCTAGGTTATTTGTAACGAAAGAAAAAAATTGACTTTACAAAATATTTTGTGTATTATTACGTTGTGACAAGACATACTATATAGTGATCATACTCCGGTGTCCCACGGGCCCGGGGTTTTTTTATACAAAGGATGGGTAGCATGGATAAGGAATTTAACTCTCTTGAAGAACAGATTGAAAAATTAAAAAAAAGAGGCTTGGGAATTCTTGATGAAGATTATGCTAAAAGAATTCTGGAAAAAGAAAATTACTATAATTTGATAAATGGCTATAAAGAATTGTTCATTGATAAGTCAAACCAGAGTTCGGATGAGACTTACATAAAGGGGACAAATTTCACGGAAATTTACGCGCTTTACTTATTTGATCGTGAACTTCGCAGTCTGTTTATTCGAAACATTTTAGAAATTGAAAACAATGTAAAAAGTGTCGTAGCATACTGTTTTTCGAAGAATTATGGGCATGAAAACTATCTTAAAATTACAAACTTTAATACAACCATAAATAATTGGGAGCAAAATAAAACTCAATCTCAAAAAGTCGGTGAAGTTGCAGAATTAATAGCAAACCTGCATAGGGAAATATCAAATCAGCTAAGAAAAAACAATCCGATGATTTCACACAATGTCTTAACCTATGGGTACGTTCCGTTATGGGTATTGGTAAATACACTTTCGCTAGGTACGGTAAGCACATTTTATTCGTATTTGATTCAAAAAGACCAAAACGATATTGGAAGGCGCTTTAATCTTAAGCCTGAACAGTTAAGTAAGTTTTTATTTATACTTGCGATATTTAGAAATGCATGTGCCCATGATGAACGATTGTTTAATTTAAAGTCAAGGAAAAAGGACATGAGTCCAAATAGTATAAAAACATCGGGAATTCATCGACAACTTGGGATTCCATTTAATAGCAGCAATAATCCTACTTGTGGCAAGAATGATCTTTTTGCTATAGTGATTATTTTTAAGCTTATGCTTCCCAAGGAATCATTCAATGTTTTTATAAATCGTATAAAATCGGTGGTCGACCATTTAGAGAGTGAACTTGCCGTAATAACCATTAAAAATGTTTTAGAGAAAATGGGGTTTCCGGAAAATTGGGAAGACATAAGTAATATTTAATATTGTAAAGTATTTTCAAAGCTACTCATTCGAGTGGCTTTTTTGATTTACAAGAGTTGATTGAAATCCTCAACTCATGAAACTAGCACAAAAAGGGCGGAGAAATATTGAAGCCACTACATTTATTTAAGCAAAAGGCAACATCCACTGCAATGGATTCTTCGCAGTGGATGTTGTTTAATTTGGAGGGATTTTTTATGACAACAAAACAAAAAGAAGAAATACTGGCACTGAGGCAAAGCGGGATTACTTTTCTTGAAATCTCAAAAGCACTTGATCTTTCCCGAAACACCGTCAAGTCATTTTGTCAGCGCCAACAAAGTAATAAAGTTGAACTGCCGCAAAAAGAAAAAACAATATGTCAAAACTGTGGCAAGCGCCTAAACATTAATAAAGTTGGAAGGCCTCAAAAGTTCTGCTGCGAAAATTGCCGTCGTGCTTGGTGGAAGAATAACAAACAGGAGTTAGCGAGAATGACTTTCTACGATATAAAATGTGCGTTCTGTGGCAGAGAGTTTTCAAGTTACGGCAACAAGAACCGTAAGTTTTGCTCGCACGAATGCTATGTTAACAAAAAGTTGGATAGGAGTAGCAGTAGAGATGACAACCTTACAATTTGAAGGTGAAAAATCGTATAGATTGGCAATAACGATTGCCAAAACTATGCTTAATAATAATTTGATTTCTAAGAGTGATTTTAAGAAAATCGACTCAATGTTAATTTCAAAATATCAGCCTATAATAGGCG
>JBAXCL010000159.1:0-2299 GCA_037141515.1 archaeon | reverse complement strand
TAAAGCTATCTATTGGGCAAAATAAGCAAAAATGGGCTAATCAGTTAGCAAATACGTAGAAGAATAAACTTCTATTTTTCTTTCAAATCCAAGCGAAAGAATCTTATGCGGGTTTCCGTTCCAAAAAAAAGCAGAGATTAAAATATTAGTGTTAAGAACAACTTTTAAATTTTTATTCCCCGCGCCTTGTGAATTATCCTGCCCACGTCTTCTTCTTTGATTCCAAGGGCTGTAACTTTCTTGTTCAATATTTTTGTCAATTCGTTCCATTCCATCAATAGCTCATTCCTTGATGGAGTATTTAATTTCTTTGCAACCATTTTGCCGGCGCTAACATCCATTGCAAGCGCGCCGCCCTTTTCTATCCCAAGCTCTTTACGCAATTTTAAAGGAACGACCATTTGCCCACGCTTATCAACAAGAACCACTTCAACCACAAAAACACCACTAATATTAACTAACAAAGAATTTAATAAGATTATCCAAAAATCAGAAAGTTGGATTAATGACGAAAAATGAGGTTTTTTATAATTTAATAAAATTTCTTCAACGAATTTGCTGGTTTAAATTAATTTACTCAATCTTAGCATATTCTTTGAGAGTCTTAATAGTCCCTGAAGTCAAAAGAGGATTAATTATTACCTTCTTATTCTTTATTTTTTCAATAAAAGCAGTGCCAGCAATTAAGTCGGATTCTTTTCCGCGCTTACACTTAACAATCGCCTTATTACCCTTGAACAAAACAACTTTAGGATTAATCTCGGCAAGGCCTTTTGAGCCAAAAAATGAAAGAAAATCAATCCAAAATCCAAAATAAAAATCTTTCTCATTAACTTCAGCATTCAAAACCTCAAGAAGAACATAACGCTTACGCTCGCGCTTAGAAAGAGGAGTAATTGTTTTCTTTACTTTTTCAATCTTCATCAAATCACATTATAAATAAAATAATTTTTAAAATAATTTAACACAATAAAAATTTACTCCAAATAAAATATACTATACAGCATCACTTTAGTTCCCCACTAAGATAATCTTTCGCAATATTTTTTGGGAGGCCAAGTAAAATCATTAACGCCTCTCGAACAGCGGGCGCGCGAAGATGAAGCGGATCCTTACAACCCGAAGCCACAACAAACTTTGTCCCTTTTAATTTACAATAACGAACAACCTCCAAATAATTTTTCCAATACTGATGACGCTCAAAAGAATTTGCTTTTAATAAATCTTCAAAACACAAAACAACCATAGTTCCATTAAGGGCAAGTTTTTTTGCTAACCCCAAATCAAAATTCTGTTTCGAATCAGAAGGATTCAATAAAAAGTCAGCTTTAATCCGAACCGCAAATTCATTTGCTTTAAGATCAGTACCTAAAACAGCTTTCTTTTTTTTTGAGAGTTTAGAAAGCTCAGCTTCAGTAGTCGATGGAGAAACTAAAAAACAGGGAACCATCTTTGCTTCCTTCGCCACTTTCTCATTAGCTTCAGTGGTGACCAGAACTACGACAGTCTCCTTAAAGTAAGTACTTACTGCAAGCAACTCTTTGAGCGGCTGGGCATAAACTATATCCATATCATAACCTTCGGTTAGATTACACAAATGCTGAACCAATTATTTATACTTAACGCTATGCAAAAATAATTATTTTATCCGAATCTTTTTTCTAGTGCTTTCTTTGCGCGGATTTTTCTTTTATTCTTCAAATTCTTAAGTTTATTTACGCCAGTTGCGTAAGTTTTTCCTCTCTCAGCTCTTCCCTGATGACCGTAAGCCAAGAACTTCAAATTCTTATCAGCCAAAATAGAAGTTGAATTTCTATCAGCCATTACAACTTCAAAATAATGCCACTTACCATCTTCAGCAATTTTGTAAGACCCAAGCGCTTCTGCATTCTCGTGATACTTAGAAGCTTTCTGCTCAGCCATTCCCTGCGTACTAATTCTTCTTGAAAGCTTTGCCTGACCTTGCCTCTTAGGGCGTCTTTTATTCTTTGGTCTGTGATGAGTTCCAGTTCCTTTTCTTACACGAACTCTAACAACAAAAATTCCCTGCTTTGCTTTATAACCAACACTTCTAGCAGAAGGCAAAT
Organism: archaeon; assembly: GCA_037141515.1. Classification (GTDB taxonomy): domain Archaea; phylum Iainarchaeota; class Iainarchaeia; order Iainarchaeales; family JAAZKV01; genus JAAZKV01. Next base: position 212 of record JBAXCL010000159.1, on the reverse strand, counting down.
TAGTTGGGTGCTCAACTTTAACAACAGCTCGCTCTTCATTACGGAACTCAATTCCGCGTTTACGCATTATAAGTGCATAATCGTAATTATCATCCTTAACGCCCTTCCATTCACTTTGGAAAGCTGCTCGAATATATTTATTTGCGCCCATCAAAACTCACCAGAAACTAATAATACTAATAATTAAGAAAGTAAAAAAAGCATTTATAAAG
>JBAXCL010000158.1:0-2310 GCA_037141515.1 archaeon | reverse complement strand
ATTCCAATGATACTCTTATAAAACTCAAAGCACTTTAATTAATCAACGTAAAATATTAATCAAATTAAAATAACAATTAAAATTAAATTTGGTGTGAGAGTTTTTAATCAATGGAAATTTTGTGTTTTTGGTGGTAGTTTTTGTTTTTTGGAGTTAAGTTTGAAAAAATCGGACTCGTGTTTTTAGTTCTTCTTGCAATTGGCGTTTTTTCTTACGCTGCATACACTACGTTAATTCCAAGCCCTGGACACGGAGGGGGCAAAATTTATGTTGATATTAACGGCAACGTTATTCTTCTTCAGGACGCGATTGATCAAAACAAATTGATGGGAAATTACCTAAAAGGCACTCAACTAAACTCTACGCATCCAAGTATAGAAATAGGTCATTTTGGAACAAACGTTTTGGTTAGAGTTTCGGGCAGTGACCAAAATCTTCAAGCTGCAATAAATAAAGGCACTCTTTGTTCAAACACTCCTGCTTCAGCTTATACTTCCCCCGCTCCAAATCCAGGCCATTATGCATCAAGCATTCTAATTAGAAGTCCTAAAAGAATTGAAGAAACTTTGCAAAATGCTATTGATTCAAATGAGTTTTGCACATGCGGAAACAGTATTTGTGAAAATGGATTAAATGGCAACGCAGATTATAACGAAAATTGCTCAAATTGTAACTCTGACTGCGGAAATTGCACGTCCTGCACTTCCGAACCTGACACAAACTTCTGTAACAGAAACAATGCTCACTGCGAATACTTCAGAGGTTTAGACAACTGCGAAATAGACCGAAACGTAAACTGCGGAACATGCACTCTACCACAAACCTGCGGAGGAAGCGGAATACTAAATCAATGCGGGTGCACTCCCCAGTGTCCTATTGGTTCTTGCGGAAATCAGCCTAATGGTTGTGGGGGAACAATATATTGTGGGCCTTGTTCTTCAAGTACATGCGATTTGAATGTTTTAATGGATGATACAAATTATGCGTTAAACTATGCCGTTGGGTTTCTCACATCAAGAATGATAATAGTAAATAATAGTGGAACAAATTTTAGTGGATACAATAATGCAAAAATTTTAGTGGAAAAACCTCTTGGAATTTGGCAACAATTAGGCACGACTTCCACCCCTATCGATACTGACTATATGTGGTACATAACGGATTCAATCTCATGTAAAGATGCTAACGGTGATTTATTTTGGTATAGTGCCACAAGCAGAAAGATTGGAGGGTATTGTCACAAGGTAACTGTAATGGGAGTACCAACAAGTTCTGATTACCATATTTCTTTTGATAACCCAAATTATGAAGTACTAAAAAGTAATTTTGCTGGGTGGAAAACAGTAGACAACCTAATGCAACCATTCTTCACAATTAATTTACCTGCATTAACTAATGGTCAGTCAACTACAACAAATCCAATAATGTGGATTGTTTCAAAGGCAATAGATAAAATTCCACAAAACAGATTCAAAGCAAAAATAATTTGTGATTTAAACCCAATAAATAGTTCTCCAGTGTTTTATGATTTCAACCTTGCTGCAACAATTAATTCTCCTACAAAAAATGAAGGACTTAGCAAATATGTTATTGACGAAAATCTTTCAACAGTAAATTACAGTATAGTGTCACAAAATGCTTCAAAAGTAACTTGCTCAATTAGTGACAAGAATCTTTTGTACACTCCTTTCACAAATTACACGGGCATTGCTTCTTGCATAGTAAGGGCTACGGATAGTGGCGGCCTTACTGATGATGCTAATGTAAAGATATGTGTTGCTGAAACTGATGCCCAATTGTGTGTTGGTCATTGCGGAAGCAATTACCCAATTACTGACAGTTGCGGGGTAACAAGAAATATTAATTGCCCTAATAATTGCACACCTGGCGCTACTTGTAATATTAGTCATGTTTGTGTTTGCGCACCAAATGGAAGTTATCATGGAGGAAGTTGTTACCTAATAAATGTTGGGTGGAATGGGTGTGATGCAGCAACAGGAACGAGTGTATGTTCATACAATGGTTCTTGTTTGCAAACTTTAACAAGACTTTGTACAACTGCAGGTTATACTGGAGTATCAGTAAATATTGTTAATAATTTCCCTAGTGGATATTGGACATGCGTTTGCTGAAATTAAACTGACAAAACTCATCAAAACACAAAAAATGCCACTTCATTTTTAAACACTATAAAATTACAGCACAATTAGCCAAATTTTTTTTTTAGAAGAATCATAAAAGCAACTACTACTACTTGAAACGCTTGTTTTGCAACTCCACACAAAGAAAAAAAAAGAACTTTTTCAAATT
>JBAXCL010000157.1:0-2318 GCA_037141515.1 archaeon | reverse complement strand
GTTCATTAGTTGGTAAAGCACAAAAGTTTTGCCTGCACGTCTTGGGCCAATAACAACAATAACTTTGTTTACTTTCAAAAAATCTTGAAAGTTTATGTCTCTTTCAATTACTTTGGGTAAAGGTGCTGAGTGAAACTTAACCAGCAATTCTTTTATTACATTTTTTAATTCAAATTCATTCATGTCAAATACCTGCAAATATTATATCCTAACCACTATTTAAATCTTTCTTTTAAAAGAAAGATATTGACATAAATTGTTCTTTCAAAAGAACAACATCCAGAGTTGGTTTTTAGTAACCTTTTCAGCGACCATTTTTTTATCCTATCTTTTAGGCTTGCTTTTTATGGATTTGATTTGATGTATTTGATTTTTTTTCAAGAGAATCACTTTCATCACTTGCAAATAGAACTTCAATACCCATATTTATCAATCTTCAACTATCTTTAAATATTATTAAATATCTTTAAATGATCAACCTTTAAGTTTTAAATGTTTAAAAGTGAGCTATGCTGATTTAAGTACTACCCCCGTTTTTGTTTGTTGTTGTGTGTATTGTTTTGCTATTGTTTGGATTGCTTCTTTTTGTGCGTCTTCTGGAGTAAATTTTTTTTCTGATATTAACCTGAACGCTTCTGTGAATACTTTTTGGCTTATGTCGCGGTCGTGTTCTAGAAGCTCTTTTTCTTGCCTTACTTTTAGTGCGCCTTGAATTGTTAGTGGGTTGAAGCAGTTTTGGCAGCCGTCGTTTGTTGAAGGATTCATTTCTCCGCAAACTGTGCACTTAACTAATTGGGGTGTTGTTATTTTGTCTTTGTCCATGCCGTAGAGTTTTTTGTACGCGTTTTCTACTTGTGCGCCTGATAGGTGGATGTATGTTGCTGGTTGTTTGCTTCCTATTGTCCATCCAAATATCATGCATAGTTGTGCTTCGTTGAGTCCTTGTGAAGCTAAATAGGATGCTCGAGAATGCCTGAACAAATACGCATGAATATGTTTCTTTATGTTTGTTTTTTCTTTGGTGTCTTGAAGCATTCCATTAATTGCTTGGTGTGACATTGGTTGTCCTTTGTTTCTATTCCCAACTAATACAAACAAGGGATCGTTTTCGTTTGCGTTTTGTCTGGTTTTGAAATGTTCGTTTAGGTCGTGAACGCTTTCAAGTAAAAGTACTTGACGTTCTCCTACTTTTCCGGATAGGCGTATGCGTGCTTCTCCTTTGTTAAAAGCCACGCTACTTATTTTCATGTTTATTACTTCGCCAATTCTTGCACCACTTTCCCAAAGTAAGTGAATTAATGCCCTGTCTCTAATGTTTTCTGATGCGTTTAGTAATTCAGTTACTTCTTGTGGCGTTACAAGTTGTGATGGTAGTTTGAAGTGTTTTTTTCCTAAACCAGTTTTTATCCATCTTGTTCGCGGTGAACATTCAAGTCCCCCGTTAAGCCATTTGTCTAGTTGTTTGATTTTTTTTAGATAATCTTGGCGTGTTATTGCTCCGACTTGTCGTTCGTTGATTTTGTTGATGAGTTCTTCAATATCTTGTCGGGTTGCTTTGTCAAAATCTTTTTCTAGCATTACAAGTAATCGGCTTATTACGCCGATGACTGATACTAGTCGTGCTAGTGCTATGCCTTCATTTTTTAATTTTTTATAATAATCCAAAACTAATTCTCTGTTTCGTGGAGATAAATTAAACGGCCCGCCTTTGTGCGGATTGTTTTTAATTACAAGCCGAGTATCATACCCAAAATTTTTTGGATCAACGCGTTGCATAACGCGGTTTACTTGCTTTTCATAAAATGAGTACAAGTGTTCCCTATTATCCATTTTCAATCCACTTCCCGAACAAAAGAATTCCTTCTTCCGTTCTTTTTAAAGTAAATTGAGCCCAAAATAGGGTAATCACACTAATAGTTCTATACCCCGACCGGCTAAAAAACAAATTTGTTTAACTTACATATTCTCTGCTTTGCAGGACAACTAAAGAACATATAGACCAAAACCTTTTTAAATATATTATGTATAAGATAATGTGTGTGTCCAAGTAACTGTGATAATAAATTCAGATGCATTAACTGTGGAATAGCTGTCACAGTAAGAACAAAAACTCCTGACAATTATCTTTGCGGGATGTGCCCAAACACACCAAATGGAGAGCATAAATGGCGCAAAATATAGCGGCAAAACACTCTCAAAACCTTTTAAAAGGAATTAATGACTATGTTACTTATGAAAAATTCCATAAATGAAATTGAAAGTTTTTCACACATAAATCTTGATACTAAAAATAATTATAAATTTGTGCTAATTAATAC
>JBAXCL010000156.1:0-2333 GCA_037141515.1 archaeon | reverse complement strand
TGAAAAAACAATATCAACCATATATATTATACAATAATGATACTATTATATAAATATATCTCATATTTGTATAAAATATTGTTTTTATTATACTAAAATGATAACGCCCAATAGAAATTCGCATAATTATATAACTAAATTAGGAATATCCACCCACTAACAAAAAAACAAGTTATTGTGCATCATAAAACAATCCATTAATCATGTTTTTTACTTCTGTGCGGGTTAGTGTTTTGTGGTGTTTTTCGTAATTTGGTTTAAGGTATTTATCTGTTACTACAACCCACCACTTTGAATATTTTGGCTTGATATTTGAGTTATTTTTATTTGTTTTTGCGATTAAATTATTTAATTTCTTTGATTGGGTTCCAGTTTCGACTTCAAAAACAAAGTATCGCTTTTTACTGTTATGAATATCAGTTTCCTCGTTCATAGAGAAAAACGCTTTTGCTGGAATATGTAATACCTCCTCATGTCTCAAGGAAGTAAGATAAGTTGATGAACGCCCTTGGGAGGACTTTGTGAAGCTTACCATGTTCCCAAAACTAGGTCAGTCATATCTCTACCTAACTACTGTGCTCAAAGAAGCATATACTTCTGTTTGGCTTATCAAAAAAGGAGCTTTTTGCGCGGAAGAAAATCCGGGGAGTCACCGTAAAATGCTTGGATTATCAAACTGGGCATAGGGCGAGCGCGCAGGTTACCACGGAATTAACGAGTTTATTGTTTAATTTATTTATGTAATTGCTGATTTTAAGCGTTGCAACCTATTGTTTTTATTAATCTTCTTCAATTAAATCAACGCATTCTAAATCATTGTAACCCTTATTATCAGTTCCATAATTGTTTCTTAACAATTTTCTTTGCCCTCGTCTTGTAAGTGCGCCTAAATTATGTTTTCCCATAGTTTCACCACCAAATTGCTTAATATTGTAATTATCTGCAAATTTAAATAAACATATCTATTTGACTGATATAATTTTGGTTAAGTGTATTACAGGGAATTAACGAGTTTTATTGTTTTATTAGTCTTATTTTTTTTAGTCTTGATCTTATTCCGCCAACTTGCCTTTCTAGTATTGTTGCTATTTCGCTTACTTTTTTGCCTTGGTTGTATAGGGTGGTTAGTTGTTGTTCTTCTTCCTTTGTCCAAGAATTGTAAGCGTTAGGGGATTCTTTCTTAATTTTTTCCATTACTTCAAAGTAATCCTCTCGGAGTCGCCTGTATACTTTTCTTGTCGGGTTATTGTTTGTTGTTATGATTTCTATCTGGCCGTCAGTTTCAATGAATTTGCCACAGTAAGGGCAGAAAACCCAATCAGGCTTAATTTCTAAGTTACAGTTCTTGCAGTTAGTCATACCATTAATCATTAGCAGATTACTTGTTTTAAATTTTCCTCAAGTGTCTTGCCAGAGTTCTTTGCTTTTTTTGAATCTTTATTTCTTCCTCCTTTTCGTTTCAAAGAATTTTTGTCACTTTCAGCCTCGGCGTTTCTCGACTTAAACCCTAACCCTTTACAGGGTCGCTTACTGCTTAGGGATTTAATGTCTCCAAACGCCGCAAGACGGCCTTAGTGAAAAAATTCATTTTCCACTTTAAGGAGGTGATTGAAAATGCAATTTCACAATAAAAAGCAAATATTTGGCGAGCCACACTTGGTTCAAGAATTCATCGCCCACATGGGTAAGAAGGCGGTGAAAGAATGAAACTAAAAGAAATCACTGTTTCAGTGTCTCAAAAAGTTGGGACACAAAATTATGGTTCTAAAGGTTTTGGTCTTTCTGCCACTGCTGAACTAGCCGAATCAGATGATTTGCTTCGAGTTAAGCAAGACTTGACCAACAAATTGTGTCAAATGCTTGACTTTGAAATCAAACGCATCAAAGTAGAAGGTGGTAAAAAATGAACCCACCTTCTCTAGTGGAAATATACGGAGAGCCAATATCCGTATACACTTTAGCACAAGCTCTTGAAGACGGTATTTTAGTAAAGGTTGGAGAACTCTCCAACCTCAAAATACCTGTCATCTTCACCTCAAACCTCTTCAATGACGTAAAAGACCACTACAATGAAATTGTGAAGAAAGGGCTTGAAATGCTCAACCAAAAAGATTCTGAAGATTCAGAATACTTGCGCATGCGAATAATCGAAAAAAACAAAATCTGGGTAATAGCAAGCTCTGAAGGGGTGACGTTTATGCGACCGGAAGACTATTAGTCTTTTGTTTTATTGTATCTGCTAACCGAAAATTGAAAATGTGTCTTATTTATTAAAACTATTTTTTTACAAAATCTTTTGAAAGAAATTTTAAAATTTGGGTAAATCTTGTAAC
>JBAXCL010000155.1:0-2410 GCA_037141515.1 archaeon | reverse complement strand
TCTTTTGCATTTGGTATTGTTGCGCTTAATCCAAGCACCTTCAAATTTGGATTATTTAGTTTCATTTGAGTTAGTGCAATTTCAAGTACTGGCCCCCTGTCTGAATCGAGTTCGTGTAATTCGTCAATTATTACGCCCCCCACATCATTAAGCCAGTCAGATTTGTGTCTAAGTAGACTCGCAAGTTTTTCGTAGGTCGTCATTATTACATCAAAGTTTTTCAAATATGAACTATTCGAATCCAAGTCCCCTGTGGATAGTGCAAATTTGAGTGTTGATGCGGAACCTTGCTTTGTATATTTGCGTTTAAAATCCGCATAGTGCTCAGCGGCCAGTGCTCTTAGTGGGCAAGTGTAAATAATTTTTTTCTTAAAATTCAGTGCTTCTTCAAGCATGAAGAGTTCCGCAACTATAGTTTTGCCGCTTGCGGTTGGGGCGGATACAACTAGGCTTTTTTCAAATCCAATTTTTACACACTTTTCTTGCATTGAGTTGAACTTACTAAACTCGTTTGCGTTTAGCACTAGTTCGGGAACATTAATCTTCATCAAAGCCACAATAGAAGTTGGAAAAAGAAGTTATATAAGGAAATCTCATGCGCGGCGCCGGCGCAGGGTTTTTTGTTTTTGTTTTGAAATTATTTCTTTAAGTGTTTGTGGCAGTAGTATTACGTCACCAGGCAGCCCTTGACTTTGCTTAAACCCTCGTTTTTGAGCATTTTTAGTCTTAATTCTAAAGCGGTTTCTGGGTTTTGACCTTTTCTAAATGGCAACTCGCTTGCGTGTCCCCAAACTTTTTCCCCAGGATATTTTTTGTTTAAATAATTGAAAGTTTCTTTCCAAAGATAATTAGATTGTATAGGGCGCCTAAATTCTTCAATGAGTGCGATTCCTGCCAACGCTACGTGCGAGTAATTTTTATCATAATGCATCTAAGAAAATCCAATTATTTGTTCGCGTAGTTTTAGCACAAGTACTTTGTCTTTGTCTTTATGAAAATCAGTTAAGCTTGGCGTATCTATACCAACCCCGGGAATAGTTATTCCGTTTTGAACTTTTTGTAGTTGCTTATTAACTTTATTTAGTTCGACAATATCAGCTGATTTTGCGACTAAAATACGAAGTTCTGGATTATGCATAACTAATTAGTCACTTTTAAAAATATATTACTTTCCAAGTATCCTATCAATAAATCCTTTTCTTTTCTTTGCAGCATCGTCTTCTTTTTTCAATTGTTCTAGTAATTCTTTTTGCTTTTTAGATAATTTTGCTGGAGTGCTTATCATTACTTTTATGTATTCGTCGCCGTGTCCGTCTTTGTTTAGTTTTTTTATTCCTTTTCCTTTTATTCTAAACACAGTTCCTGTTTGTGTTCCTGCGGGTATTTTTAGTTCTTCTTTTCCGTTTATTGTTGGTACTTCTACAATAACGCCGAGTGCACTTTCTGCAAATGAGATTGGTATTTCTGCGTATATATCTTCTTCGTCGCGTTTGAATAATTCGTGTTCTTCAACGTAAATTAAAATAAATAAGTCTCCTGCACCGTGTTTTCCTTCGTGTCCTTTTCCAGCTAGGCGTAGGTGGTTGCCGTTATTTATCCCTGCGGGTATTTTTACTTGTATTGTTGTTTTTTTTGCGTTTAGTCCGTCGCCTTCGCATTTTGAACAAATTTTGTCAGGAATTGATCCGTTTCCGTGGCAGGTATGGCAGACTGCTTGGGTTTGGAATATTCCAAATGGTGTTCTTTGTTGGCGAAGTTCTACTCCTTTTCCTCTGCAGGTGGAACAAGTTTTTAATTCGCCTTCGGCGCCGGTTCCGTGGCATTTTTCGCATCGTTCTATTCTTTCGTAGGCAATTTCTTTTGTTTCACCAAAGGCTGCTTCGTTAAATGAAATTGATAAATCTAGTTTTATGTTTGAGCCATTGTCTTTGTGAGCTCTTCTTCCTCCTCCTCCGCCGGCTCCGCCGAATAGTTCGCTAAAATCTGAGAATCCAAATGATGAGAATTGGCTAAATATATCCTCGAAATCAAAGTTTGCTCCGCCAAATCCTGCCCCGCCTGAACTTCGCCCTTGTGAGTATCCTTTGAATGCGTCGTGGCCGACTTGATCATATTGCTCTTTTTTCTGAGCATCTGATAGTACAGAATAAGCTTCGTTAATTTCTTTGAATTTTTTTTCTGCTTCGTGTTCTTTTGAAACATCTGGATGATATTTTTTGGCTAATTCTTTGTATGATTTTTTTATTTCTTCAGCACTTGCACCTTTTTTTATGCCCAATACTTCGTAATAATCAACCATTTTTTCACCAAGCGATTTTTTCTCTTCTAATAAAGTAAGAAGATTTCTCTTGATTTACTTTTTAATGCTAGCGTTTTTACATTATCGCGAATTTATTTTACATTATAATTT
>JBAXCL010000154.1:0-2443 GCA_037141515.1 archaeon | reverse complement strand
GAATTAGTATGCTTAAAGTTGGTAAAAAAGTTATTATGAAAAATACACGATTCGCAGGCAATGCTTGGGATCGAATGCGGGGACTGATGTTTGAGGATAAAAATAAGTTCAATTATGCACTTATTTTTGATTTTCCTGGCGAAAGTAAAATTGGCACATCACTCCACATGCTTTTTGTATTCTTTCCAATTGATGTCTTGTTCTTGGATAAAAATAAAATTGTGGTAGATAAAACAACTCTTGAACCCTTTACCCCAAATTATACTCCTAAAACAGCTGCAAAATATGTAATCGAATTGCCTAAAGGAAAATCAGCAGGGATTAAAGTAGGCGAAAAAGCTGATTGGAACACAAACAAAAAGTAAATTCTTATTAAAAAACTTTTTTTAAAGAAGGAAAGAAAGCGATAAAACAGGTGCTTTCCTTCCCTCCTTTGCCTTTTCTTGCCTTTACCTATTTATAGAAATCGGGGTGATAACCCGCTCTATATATTGGATTAACTTATATAAAAAACTGCGTTTTTATTACGTCACACACAACCCAACAAAACTCTTACAAATACTAATTCAAACCAAACAAACTTCGTCAATAAACGAAATTTTGTTTAACTATTTAAAGCAAAAGAGACGAATTCTCTCATGGCGGGAACTGAATTTAAGATTCTTGAAATTGATTATTCAAAAAAGTTAAGCGAGTGTAAAAGCGGCCTTATTGTAGCAAACCGCGATAAAAGAATTCTTTTAGTTGAAATACCAAAATTGTGCGAAAAAGAGAAGATATTTTTTGAGAAAGTATTAGAAGAAATGCGGCACATAGGAAAAGCAGTTATTTCAAAGGCGGATGTATATTTTTTCCTCAAAGAGTATTGCTTGGAAAATATGGTGCTTTTGAATAAAACCCAAAGAGAAAATATAATGACTTTGCTTGAGTGGGAATCAATTGGAGAAAGTATTCTAACGCCTCTGCTTATTGACCCTGATTTTGAAGAAATAGTAATTAACGGACCAAAAAAACCAATTATGGTTTACCATGTTACTTTCGGTTGGCTTACAACTAACATTACTTTCGAAAACGAAGATAAAATAAGAACTATAATTAATAAGATGGCTGCGCCTCTTGGAAGGCAACTGGCTTTTAACAGTCCGATGCTTAACGCTGTGCTACGAGATGGTTCAAGGCTTAATGCATCAATGAATCCTGTTGCTTTTTCAGGAATCAATGCGACTATTCGAAAGTTTAAAGAAAATCCTTTCACTCCTGCAGATCTTTCAGGAATGGATACGATTAGTAAAGAAGCGATGGCGTTTCTTTGGATGGCAATGCAAACATCTTCTTCAATATTAATTTGCGGGAATACAGGTTCTGGAAAAACTACTACGCTTAACGCACTTTTTTGTTTTCTTCCTAAACACGAAAGAATTGTGGTGGCTGAAGAAACTCCTGAGCTTCTCCTTCCCCAAAATCACACAATTAAACTTAATACTGCGGAGCAAATGAAAATAACTCTTGGAACCCTAATTGAAAACACGTTTAGGATGCGACCTGATAGAGTAATTGTCGGCGAGATTAGAACAAGAGATGAAGCAAGCGCTTTCATTAACACTATGCTTGCGGGGCAGGCCAAAGGTTCTTACGCAACTTTTCACGCAGAAAGTTCAAAGGAAGCGATTCAAAGAATGATTTCTTTTGGAATTGGGGAAGATGTACTTGAATCACTTGATCTTATTGTTGTTCAAAAAAGAATAAGCTTGATTGAAGATGGGGCTAGGAAAGAGGAGCGAAAAGTTACTGAGATTTGCGAGATTGAAAAGGAAAAATCAAGAATTGTGGCAAAAAAACTATTTGAATATGATTACCACACTAAGCAGCTTAGAAAAATTGGCGAATCTAAGCGAATGCTTGAGAAGATGCAAAGGACTTTTGGGTGTGGAAAAAGCCAAATTGAAAAACTAACTCTGGAAAAGAAAGTTCTACTTGAAAAGCTAAATGGGGTTGCAAAATTTAGGGAGTTTTTTGAATTAGCAGAAATGGAAAATTAATCAAAAACAATAAATATACTCAAATAGTTGGACTATAACAAAATTAATGAAAAAACAAAAAAATGGCAATTAATGAATCAAATAACAAAAAATGGCGATTAATGAATCAAATAACAAAAAATAGTGATTAATGAACGAAAAAAATGAAAAGAAGGTAATTTAATGAATGAAAAAATTGATAAAATTGAAAAATCAAAAGTTTCTCAAAAACCCACGCAGTATTTAGAGGTTTTTAAAAGTTTAATTAAAAAAGTCAGTTCTGCATCAATTATTGAAAATAAATTAATAAAAGGCGCAGAGTTAAGAAATAAAGAAGTTGAGAAGCACAAAAATAACTCGCTAAAAATCAGCGTATTTTTGGGACTATTTACACTACTGTTTAGCGGAGTAATTACAAAAAACAT
>JBAXCL010000153.1:0-2443 GCA_037141515.1 archaeon | reverse complement strand
TAATTGCAGTTATTGCCATTGCTATAATCAGTTCCAGTTGGGCGATATCTTTAATGACTCTTGGCGATCATAGATTTAGAGTCCCGATAATGGGGTTGAGTTTATTTCTTCAAGGCATTGCCATAAAATCACTTTTTATTAATTAATAACCTGTTATTAATATGTTATTAAAAGGGTTTCGTCAAGTATTTTTGAATTAATGAAACTATTGACAGAGGTAGCTTTTTACTATCTTCTTCATTATTTTATTTCATGCCTAAAGTTAGTGTTTTTGTAAAGTTTTTTGGCCGTGTTCAGGGAGTGGGTTTTAGAATGCAAGTTGTGGGGTTGGCTAAAAAAAATAATATTTTTGGCTGGGTTAAAAACTCTTATCCTGAGGATTTGGTTGAGGCTGTATTTTGCGGAGAGAAAGCAAATATTGATGCACTTATTTTGGTGCTGAAAGAAAATACTGGTTTTATGCGTGTTGACAAAGTAGTTGTTGAGGATTATAATTCGCAAGAAGAATTTACTAGTTTTAATATAAAGTATTAATCAATTACTTGGGTATTATTGGGGACACAGGGAATCTGAGTGCGCAATCCCTTTTCAGAGAAAAGGTATTGCATTCCCAAAAGACATTATAAAATTAGTAAACTAACTCATGGGGACACAGGGAATCGAACCCTGTTCCGACGGTCTGGAGCCGTCTGTACTGCCGGTATACTATGTCCCCAAAAGTGTTTCACAAGTGGCTTTACTAAACAAAAGATGTCTGAAAGTAATTTAAAAGGGCTTTGGTTTGGCTAAAAAATCTTTTTTTTATTTGATATATTGATAATCGCCTTTCTTTTTTTCCATTAGTTCGCCTTCTTCTTTTAAGAATTCACAGATTATTTTTGTAAGGAGTTTTGAAACTTTTATGTTTTGTGCGAGTTCTTCGTTTGTTTGGGTAGTTTTTTGGCTCATTGCGAGTAGTGTTTTAGTGATGTAGTTGTTTAGTATGTTAGTTTGTATTAGGTAGTAGTTCCCATCAAAGCTTCTTATTCCGCGTAAGTGTCCTTCGCGTATTTGTTTCTCGAATTGGTAGGATACTTGGCTTGCTTTGTCTTTGCTTCTTACAATTAAGAATCCGTCTTTCTCCAAATTGTATTCTTCAAGTGGTTTTTCAGGTGCGTTAAATTCTTCACTGTCTTTTTTTTCATGATTTTCTTCGCTTGTTCCTTCTTCTTTTAATCTATAAACTCCTCTTTTGTAGGTTTCGTTTAATTTGAATACAAATACTTTTTCTGTTGCAACTAATTCAAGAAGCGCTTTTTTTTGCATATCATTTAGTGTTGATTCAAATTTTCCTTCAACTAGTTCTGATAAACTTCCTTTTCTAATTAATCCAATTACATATTGTTTGTCGTCTTCGCCCGCAATTTGTTTTTTTGGAATTACTTCATTTTTTTCTTTTAATAATTCCTTATCAATTAACAAAAAAGTGCCTTTTTGGTTTGGGATTAGTTCGTACTCCTTATCCTCGCCAAGTAGTTCAATTTCTTCCTTAGAAAGTTCGATAATTTTGCCAGTAACCTTAACCATAAATAGAACACTATAAATTAAGGAGTAATAAAAGTATTTAAAGCTCGTGGGGATGTTCGACAATTGTAGACAGTAAGTTTTCTGGTTAATTGTAAATAGTTGTTTTTAGGTTTTTAAGTCTTGGGGGCAGAGGAAGGTATTTATACTTCCAAAAGCTTACTATAATAGAATATAATTATTAAATTAGTGGTGTTTTAATGAAATTTAGAGTTCCAATGCCAAGAAAAAAAACTCCTGCTGAGAGAGATGCTGCTTTGTTAAGAAAGGGTCCGCCAAGTTTATGGAAACGTGCTAAAGTTGGTGCTGCTGTTGGAGCGGTTGGTTTAGGAATTGCCATGAGTCAGGGTCCCGCTTTCAATAATAATTTTAACGCAACCAAATCATCTATGCATGTCGGTGCGGAAGCTGCATTAAAATCCGAAATGCCGCTTTCACAAAGGTTTAAAGTCGGCGTGGGTCTTGAGCGTGCGCCCAAGATTCATGTTGGCGAGGGTTGGAGTACTCACAGGGATGCGAAAGGCGATTTGTATATTGGAAGGGTTACGGTGGCTTCTCAAAGTTTGAAAACTTTTCGCCCTAGTGTTCAGCTTACCCCTGGTGGACTTTTGACGACTGGCAAAGGTGCGGTTGCAGGAGCATTAGTTGGTGCGGGTTTAGGTGTTGCTTCGGGAGTAAGAAAGAAAAAGCGTTATAATGCTGTTGTAAATAGGGCTACTGCTGGTGCAAATCGCAGAACCTGATTATTGTATTTTGAAAATTTTTTCTTTTTATAACACGATTAATGTGATTAATATTTGATTTTGCTGTTTAATTAACACTTTGAGGCTCTGTAGAAATGATATATAAATAGGGCTAAATAGAGGGTTGCCCCTCTATC
>JBAXCL010000152.1:0-2448 GCA_037141515.1 archaeon | reverse complement strand
CATTTGTAATTCTACTCTTAGTATTGCACAGTTCAACTATAGGCAATATTTTTTCGGGTAGTTGGGTGTGAGCAAGATTTAATGCTGTAGCAAACTATTAATGCTGAGGCTACAGTAGCACAACCGATCGTCATAGCTGCCGGACGAAGGGTATGTACATCCTTCGTCCTTGATCCTGCCTGCCGGCAGGCAGGCAGGATTTTGTTTCTTTTTTATCAAGAAAAAAGAAAGAGAAAAAAAAGCTTGTTTTTGAAGTAAGAAATAGTTTGTTTTATAGTTGCGCTCTGCTGGTTTAATTTTTCTTTTTTGCTTCTCTTCGTGTCCTCAAACCGAAATACTCAAATCTGCCTTACGCTTGTTCTATTTAGGGGTGACTTAATTTGTATACCTCTTTTTTAGTGCAAGACATTTTAATAAGAAAATGGTTCATGGGGTCACGAACTATGGCTGAGGAAAATCAACAAGTTGTACTTTTTTTGATTTTCAAAAAATGAAATCGTTTCCAAACTAAAAATACCTAAAGCTCAATTTTGCCATTACTTTAAAAGATCTTATACTTTTAACGACGCAACGCTAATGATAGGGACAACTAAAAAATTATGAACATGCAGGAAATCAATTCTATTAGCATTATGGATAAATTTTCATTGTTTAACAAACAATGGACACCTTATATCATTTGATAACTGAATGGGCAGTATGTGAAACTTTGTAAATTCAAAGATGATTTTATTAGGCATAGTCACGAAAATGAAGATGAACTTTTTATGGTATTTAAAGGGCCGCTATTGATGGACTTTCGAGATGGCAGAACAGTTGGGGTTAAGGAAGGAGAAGTATTAATTGTTCCCAAAGGTGTTGAACACCGACCACATACAAATGGAGAAATTGCATTTAACCTTCTCTTTGAACCAAAAGCAACTTTGCATACAGGAACTGTTGAAAGTGAAATGACTGTAAAAGAATTAGGCTGGATATAAACTAAGGGCAAAAACAAACATTAGGATTATATTGAACTTTTTTACTAAATTTAAACTTTACTTCTTTCTAAACCCCCTTTTCCAAAACTCAAAACCGTTGTGTGTGGGCATTGTGACGCAATAGACTTGATGTAGCTTACATCATTAATTAGACAATAACAGGGGGAAGCCGAAAACCTTTCAGAGTAGGCAATATAAAAAATTAAAAAAATGAAAAAAATCTATTTGCTAATTGCATTGGGTTTATCGTTAGGTATTGCTTCATGCAATAATGGAAGCGATAAAACAGCTACAGCAGAAACCAAAGACACTGCAACCACTAACGCTGCAGCGCCAATCAAAACTAGCCCCACACTTCCAATGGATGTGTTAATTATTTATCATACCGTTAAAGATTACAATCAATGGAAGCAGGGTTTTGATACTGATTCTGTAGCTAGGTTGGCAAGTGGCTTGTCATTTATAGCACTTGAAAAATCTGCAGATAAGCCAAATGATGTTAAAATAGTTTTCGCAGTATCTGATTTGGGAAAAGCAAAATCGTTTATTGCTGACCCCAGATTAAAAGAAGCTATGGAAAAAGCTGGCGTAATTTCTAATCCAATAACAAATTTCTGGAGCATTATAAGAAACAATAAAGAAAATCAAAAAGCTGGTGATACCCGAGTGGAAATCGTACACAAAGTAAAAGATTTTGGTGTTTGGCTTAAAGGATTTGATGCCGAAGGACCAGCCACAAGAGCAGCAAATGGCATGAACGATATGGTTCTTGGAAGAGGCGTGGATGACTCCAACATGGTACATGTTGTTTTTGACATAACTGATTTGGCCAAAGCAAAAGCAAGATTAGCTAACCCTGCACTTAAAAAAATAATGGAAGATGCAGGCGTAATTGGTGTCCCAAGTATTAAAATTTATATTGACGCTTCAAAATAAGTTTAAAATTAATTTTTATAAAAACAGCTAAAAGCAATTTGCTTTTAGCTGTTTTTATAACTACCTTAAATTATATGACAAAGAGATACAATCGTACAACGAACATTATAATACCTTAAAGTAAAGGGCAGTAAGCCCAAGACCTTCTGCCTTGGATTTCTTCCCGAACCGGGGCGAAGGCTTATAATAGCAGGCGTGATGTTTATTAAAAAAGAAGAGTAAAAACAGCTTGCTTTTGAAATAATAAGTAGATGTTTTATAGTTGCACTCTGCTGGTTCTATTCTTCTTTTTGCTTCCGGATAAAGCGGGACGAGTTCTCCAAATAGGTAACCGAGAGAGGAGGTTACAAAAAAAAAGCCCCGGGATTGATTACATCCCAATCCCGGGAAGCAGCTATGTTCAACTTTTGTGACTACTGTGACTTCAGCTTTGGTAACCTGCCTGCCGGCAGGCAGGTTCTACTTTTAGCATTGAGGTAGTTTAACTTTTAGGCTATATTATTATTGCTGTTATCATGGTTATTATACAAAA
>JBAXCL010000151.1:0-2463 GCA_037141515.1 archaeon | reverse complement strand
GAAACATAAAAATAAGGCTTTTCATAGAAATCTAAGAGGATTTCTACACCGCCCACTAAAAATTAAAGTATTTATACTCCTAAATTGTTATTCTAATCGATTATTAATGCCTAAAGGAAGAAGAAAGTCCGTCGAAAATGATTACGCTTTACCAAATATCGAAAAGGGTGCAAGCAAGCCTTTTTTTTCAATAAGAAAGATTATTGCGATTGGAGTTATTGTTTTAGTAATAATAATAGTGTTAGTTCTGGCACTAAATCTTTTGGGCCAGAAGAATAACTTGCTTTTCTTCGGCTCGGATGGAAAGCCGCTTGCTTCAAAAATCACTATTTCAAAAAACGGGGCGCTTATTGATTCTTTTTCAACAGATGGTAATTCTGTCCTAATCGAAGGAAATCCGCTTGATCCAGCAAAAATAACTATTAACACTTCTGGAATTAATTTTGCTGGAAAAAATGTTTCGATTCAAATTAGTGATTCTTCAGGAAAAATTTCTATTATTCATCTTTCTTCAAACGATTTCGTTATTGATGAAAACGGTGCAATTCATTTGACGATTAATCCTTTTAGTGATTTGAATATTGGCGGATATTTTGACGAATCGACTGGAGAATTTATTTACACTGACACTAACTTGTCTGCTAGTTTTGATTTTATTATTGAAGATCCGATAAATAAGGATACGATTATTGTTGAACTTCAAGGAGAATTTATTTTTAGAGAATTTAGTCAAAGGGGCTGTGTGGCACTTAGTAGGAGTAGGTTTACTGATTCAATCCACTACGGTTATTTGGATACTTCATTAAAAGTAAAGCTTTCTTGTGATTCGCCAAATGATTTGGTTTCAAGTGTTAAATGGACTTCCCAGCGAATGGGTAATGTTGAAGTAGTTTTTGGAAATTTTAAAAGCGACACGGTTTTATTTAGTTTAGACCAGTCAGTAATTTCTTCCCCAACACAAAATACTTTTGACGCGAGAATAATTTTTACTCCGTTTAAAGAGTTCGCAGGAAAGAAAGCATCTTTTTCGGTTTCTTTTGGCGTTGGCGAAACAATTTCTTCCACTGCAGTAGTTGATTATGATGTTGCAATTGATAATCTTGAACAATGCGTTAAAATTACTCCTGATAAAGTTGTAATTCCCGCTAACCAAAATTCTGCTTTACTAAATATTGATGTTTCTTCTTGCGCATCTTCAAGCATTAATTTTTCTCTTTGCGAGGATGACGATTCTTGCGCGGGCGGGTCAGAAGGAGGGATTGATTTAAGCGATCGCGCTTTTTCTCTTAGCCCAAAAGGTAACTCCTCAATAAATGTTTCTATTTCTCGCCAAGATATTCCAGGCGCGTATGGAATTTCAATTATTGGAAGACCTTATGGTTATGGAAAGTCGATTCTTGATGATAAACTTGTAATTGTTTCACCGACTGGAAACGAACTTCTTTCGCCAGATAAATTTGTACTTTCATTAATGGCTGGGGGCAAGGATTCGCTAGTAGTTCATAACAAATCTTTAGCAGAAGATGTAGAAGTTGTTTCTTCTATTTGTAATACTTATTATAGTTCTCTTGGAACAAAGAGTTCAGGAAACAATTACGGCATGGGTTTTATCACCCCTTCCGTAACAAATTCTTGGTGGCGCGACCTTTACTCAAACAATGAAAAATTTGCTGGGACTGGATTCTATTCCTCAGCACTATCAAACACCCTGCCAAAACTTGATTACTTACGCGCAACAATTCAATACATTTCAGCAAACAAAAACGCAGACATCAAGAAAGCTTACTTAAACACAGTTGCTATTCAAGATCCAATGAATGCTGCTGTTGCTTCAGTTGATAAATCTGTTAAAGAAGCACAATTGCTAAAAGACAAGGTTGACAAAGCTAATGAAATGGCGTTATCAAATCTTACAAGTCAAGTAGTGTCACTTGTTACATCTCTGGCCAGCCTTTCAGCAACAATACTTATTTCATGCAGCAAAGCAACGACCGACATTACAACTTTTGATGCGACGTTGTTTGGATGTGAGTTCTGCCCCTCTGGGCAAGCTGCTCTTGCTCCGGGGGCTGCAGGGGCAACTAAAATAGAGGCTGCTTGTGCAAGCACCACCGCAACCATTGCTGAAGCGGTTACACTAATGAACTCCATTTATAGTATTTATAATACAACAAACGCCCTAGCAACAGAAAAACTCCAAATCAATGCGGATGCCGCTTTGAAAAGTTCGAAGGCTGCGCAAACAAAACTT
Organism: archaeon; assembly: GCA_037141515.1. Taxonomy (GTDB): domain Archaea; phylum Iainarchaeota; class Iainarchaeia; order Iainarchaeales; family JAAZKV01; genus JAAZKV01. The sequence continues at coordinate 212 of JBAXCL010000151.1, read as the reverse complement.
AATAGTGCTAAAGAAAAAACTAGTAAAGCGTATGCGAATGTTTCGTTTGCACTTAAAGCTGCTGCAATTGATTCTTTTTCAAGTGCTTCGGATGCTGATGCCAAAGCAAGTGAATATTTAACAAAGGCCAATCAGGAAATGACTGACGCTAATCAACTCATAAATGATGCGCTTGCTGACCAGTTAAATGCTAATAATGCAATTACTTTAGC
>JBAXCL010000150.1:0-2465 GCA_037141515.1 archaeon | reverse complement strand
TTCACACACTTTCTTGTTGAAAATTGAGAAGCCATATGGGTGGTTGTGTGGAAAAAACTTTGGTTTTATCTTGATTCCAAATGTTCTTTCAAACAAGGGAACCACGTGTAAGTCATAATATTCTTGCTCATCAACATTTCCATTTATATCGAGTTGAAATTTTTTTCTTTTCTGGTTTTTTAAATGCCCACCCCCCGCATGAATACTGCATATTTCAGCCAAATCAGGAGTCATTTCTTTTGGAAAATTTGGTTCCATTAAGGAAAACAACTTTTATTATTTAACTTCTTTTTGGAGGTGCTTTGCCGGCGTGACAATAAATAAAATTAGAAGAACTATTTTTCAACCACTTACTTTTCAACAAGCCACTCTGAAATAAAACCCTTATAGTTTAACTGAACTGCATTTGGCATATTAGCAAACGCGCCAATAACTTTTCTGCAATTTGCTTCACCGATAGCAATATCCTTAATTGCAATAGCACCCAAACCAAAAATACCCGCATCTATTACTGTTACTTTTGGGTTATCAGAAGGAAGACGGCCAAATACAGCCTCAATAGGCATTTTATCAACAAAAAAATAACTAACAAAGTGCCTTTATAAAGTTTGCTTTAAAGAAAATATTATATAAGATACTTGGTGAGATAATGAAAACATGCACTTCATGCAATAAAGTTGTAACAAAAAACCATATTGAATTTAAATGCCCAAACTGCGGCAAAAACACAATAGTTAGATGTGCATCATGCAAAGAAAACGCTAAAATTTATGCTTGTAAAGAATGCGAATTTGTAGGACCCTAAAAACTAATTCTTAGGTGAAACTAATATGGGATCAGAATTTCAGCAGAAATTATGAGGATTTTGAGCAATGCGAAAAACAAGTAAAACCCAATGGTTTTACTCAGAATAAAAAATAGTGATTTTTTATGGGAATGGCAATGGTAATTTTTAAGGTATTCTGCGACCCTGAAAACCTTGACGCCGTGGATAAACGATTAAGAGAGGTTAAGGAAGGCGCATTTAGAGACCTTAAAAGAGAACCAATCGGATTTGGAATAGAAGTAATTCGAGTGGGATATGTTGTTCCTGACAAAGTAGACGGAGCAATGACAAAACTCGAAGACGCTGTAAAAAAAGTAGAAGGCGTAAACGAAGCAGAAGTAGAAATGGCAACACTAATTTAGATGCCTAATTCAACTTCAACTAAATGCACATAAGATTTAATATCACCTTAAACCTAATTATTAGCATGATGCCAAGAAGAACAATAAAAAGGGCCAATCCCCTGGCAACATATAAAATAAACAGAGCCACCGCCGAAAAGGCATTTTCTGAAAAGTATTCACAAATGCACGGAAAAGCACTAATACAAATGTTTAGAGAAAATGTTAAAGCCAAGGGGTTAAGCTACGATGCTAGAAAAATTCAAACACAAATAAATGAACTTGAACAAAAAAAACTCAAAGCTTCACAAATACGAGCACTAAAAGAAGAACTCATAAAGTTTTTTGTTAAAAACGGAATGAACGAAGTGCAATACTAACCACACTATGTGCATTGTAAAAAAGCACTTTTTTGAGTGAATAAAGAAGCCCTGTTTTTATGAGTTTTGCAACAAAATAAATAGTATGCTGACTTCACTAACCATAAAGCACTGGCGAACCCACGCGGATACAAAACTAGAATTTGGGAAAGGTACTAATGTTATTGTCGGAGTTATGGGAAGCGGAAAAAGTTCAATAGTAAACGCTATTAGCCACTCACTATTTGGAACATTTCCCGCACTAAAAACAAGACAAGTTTCTTTGGAAGAAATAATAATGAACAAGCCAAACGAACAAGCAAGAGCTGAAACAATACTTGAATTTGAGCAAGGCGAGTCCAAGTTTCGGGTTGAAAGAATAATAAAACGAGACGGAACAAACGAAGCAAAATTATACGAAAACGCAAAATTAGTTGCTGGACCAAAGCAAAAAGATGTAAATGAAAGAATTGAGAAACTACTAGGACTAAACTACGAACTATTTAGCAGAGCAGTGTACTCAGAACAAAATGAAATGGATTTTTTTCTAAAATTATCCCCGTCTGAGAGGAAAAAGAAATTTGACGAATTACTAGAACTTGAAAAATACGAAGAAGCGAGAAAAAACGCAGTAGCTCTACAAAATGAACTAACCAAGGAAAATAAACAGCGAAAAGAATTCATTACATCTCAAAAACAAACCATTCAAAGCCACGAAGAAGAAAAAATAAGAAAACAAATAGCTGATGAAGAAAAAGAACTTGCCAGACTTGAGTTGGAAATTGGAGAAATATCAAAAGATAAAATGGAACTTGAGAAAAAATACGTTGAATACACAAGGATTGAAACACAAAACAAGGGTTTTGAGGACTCCTTATTGAAAATAGGATCAAAAATCGAGTCACTAAAAGAAGATGTTGCAAAGGGGGAAAAAATATC
>JBAXCL010000149.1:0-2469 GCA_037141515.1 archaeon | reverse complement strand
GAACAATATTCCCAACCCAAATGAATGGAAGCATTAGTAATACTTGGTGAGTTAGATTGCCAAACAAAATCCCTGCCAAAAATGCTGCAATGCTCGGAATTATTGAAAGTAAAAACACTTTTTTTGATTTGAAATCAATCGCAGATTTTATTAAAATGGCATTCACCAAAGTTCCTACAATTAGTTGGTTTGCAATAATGAAAGGAATTGTAAATAGCGCTAACCCAAATAATGCCCCGAGCTTTAATTCATTTTTATCAAAATATGCAAAAACAAGATTTGCTTTGTTCGCTTGCTCAAAAATATTTTCTTGCATGGTTAAGTTTTGTTTTTTGGGTTAATTAAGCTTTTTGCTAGGGCGAAACAGGACGCGCACTAAAAAATAGGGGGCATTCAACCCCGTTTTTAATTATGCAATAATTAGTCTTCCTTTTGCTTTTGTTTCTTCAAGAGCTGCATTTTTTTCAAAAATTATTTCGGTTCCGCTTGGATAATCCTCTTTGGCTATTCCTTCAACCATTAGTACTACTTGTGCGCCAGCTTTTGTACAAAACCCGTCTCCAACTTTTGACTCAACACTTATTACTTGTGTTTGATTTTTTCCGGAAACTTTCATTTTTTTCGCAACAGCCCCTTCTACAAGTTTTCCAATTAAACAAACTGCGTCCATTCCGACAAACTTTTCAGCTTTTATTATTTTTACTTTTCCCTTAGCATGTGACTGCGCATTAACGCTGTTCATACTACCAAAAGTAAGGTTACTCAAACTCACAATATCACCCTCTTGTCGCCCTATTTTAAAATTGAAAGGCAAATTTCAACAATTAGTAATGTTTACTTTGTTAATAAACCTTTTCCTTACGCATTGCAAACTAAAAAGAAAATAATTAATTTAATGGAATTGGAGAAGATTTAAGAAAAAAACAAGCCCTTGAAAAAATATTTTTTTCACAGTAATACCATTTGATTTTACTGTCCCCCGCTCTTTTTTGCGGGGAAATTTGTTTTATAACACAAAACAAATTTTATTTTGGGAGTGTGTGACCCCAAGTTTTTAGAGCTTCTTTTAACTCTGGAACTGTTTTTGCTTTTTCTTCAACTGTTTGTTTGTCCAAGTATGCATCAACTGCGGCGCGCATTGCTACTGCCCCAGAATAACTTCCTTTGGGGTGCCCGTGTACTCCTCCTCCGAGTTGTACCATTATATTTGTTCCAAGTAGATTGAATATTTTATCAATTATTCCAGGGTGTAATCCGCCACTTGATACTGGAAATACTGCTTCCATCCCTTGCCAGTCTTGGGGTAAACAGTGCTCGCGTACATTTGCGCGTGTTTTTGGGGCAGTTAGCATTTGCTGGCACTGTAGTACTTCATCCTTTGGGCTGACTAATTTTCCATAAGCAGTCCCTATGTGCAATTGGTCTACCCCTATCATTCTTGCGATTTTTGATACGCAGTTCATTGAGAAGCCGTGTTCTGTATTTCTTGTCATTGCAGCGTGCATTGCGCGGTGCGCGTGAATTGCAAGGTCTAAATCTTCGCATGCTTCGCGAAGTGAATTTACTGCAGTCCATCCGCAAGTTATTATATCAACCATCACGTATTCGTTTCCACTCTTTTTCACGAATTTTGCGCGTTCAATCATTTCTTCAGTAGTTGGAGCACTTACGTTTATCAAATATGATTTTACTTCCCCAGTTTCTTTCTCAGCTTTATTTCTCATTTTAAGAGTTTTTTCAACTCTTTTTTTGAATGGGTTAAATTTTTGGTTTGTTAAATTCTCATCATCTTTTAGTAAATCAAGTCCGCCAGTCCATACATCATACCCGACTTGTGCGTGTTCTTCGGTTGTCATTCCAACTTTTGGTTTCGCGACCGAGAGCATTATTGGCCTTTTATCTTCTTTGAATATTTTTCTTACCCCTTTAATTCCAAACTGCGGTCCGCGATATTCATTCATTATGGCTTTTGAAAACTGGATGTCTTGCAGTCTTAATGAATCTACTGCTTTCATCCCGTAAACATTTCCTGCAATTGATGCAAGTATTTGACTTGGATTATTTTGTTCAAAGTGATCTTCTGGATATGCTATTTTTATCCAATATCCCTCAGGAGTATGTTCTATTGAGAATACTTTTGCAGCAACTTTTTTTACATGCGGGTACTTTCCCCATATATCAAGGTCAGTCCAGGTTCCTACCGAGCTTTCGCTTGCAACCGCACCAAATGCTCTTTCAGGAGTTTCCCAATCAGGAACTTTTACCTTAAAAGTTGCTATAACATCTTTTGAATTAGGTTTATATCCTAAATTAACAAAATCTTCATATCCTGCCATCTAACCACCAAAGCCAAGCTTTTCCTTTCCTTAAATAGGCTTTTTGGGTATAATAACTTTGCGCCCGCATTTAGCAACTGTGTTGTCCTGATTTAATGTTCACTCTTGATTTTAGTTGGGTGTACTGGTTTAT
>JBAXCL010000148.1:0-2480 GCA_037141515.1 archaeon | reverse complement strand
GTTAGAGCACGTCTTCAGCCGAAGGCAAACTCAAAAAGTGGCAAAGTTAAGTATAAAAACCTATTTTTCCAAGAAAATAAGCATTATTTTTTTAGTATTTATTAATTCAAAGTACTCGTTTTTGTTTTAAATGATTTTTATTAATGTTTGATGGGGAGTTAGGAAGTCTTTTATTGTGCCTTGGTGAATTAATTGCATGGCTCCGATTGATTTTTTTTGTATTGAAGTAGTTCCTTATGAGAAAGGAAATATAATTAGATTTGAGCTTTTTTAAACAAAAAAATCTAGAATAAAATCTGGGAGTATGGTTGTTACTTCTCCAGAGTTGAGGTTTTTTTTAAATCAGAAAGCGCATGGTATTACATTAAGGGATAAATTGGAACAAAAAACTGATCCCATTAAGATGGGTGGGATAATTGCCACCGTTTCAAAGGGTTTCTTTGAACCAAATTTTCGTTATACTTTTGTTTATCCTCAGGATCAAGTAGCAATTCGAACAAATGAAAAAAATTATACTTTTGAAGAGTTGTTAAGGGGAAGCAAAATCGGTACTTTAGTTGAATCAAGAATTTTTAGGCACCTTAAAAGTATTTTTCCAAAGGTTAGTAAAGTTAAAATATTTTATACTACTAGTGGGGCTTTGCTTACTCCAAGAAGAGCGCAGTTAAAAAAAATCAGGGGTGTTATTAATCCTCGTGCCCCTGGGGAATTGCTTGAGGATTATAAAAAAATAAAGGATTATCTAAAAGCTCACAGGCTGATTAAATTAAAGGTTGAAGGATTAAAGCGCTCGTCGCAAAAAAATAAGAAGCTGCGTTTTTCAAAGGGAAAAAGCGCATGATGATGGTTAATCAATAAAAACCCTTTGGTGTTTCTTCAAAGTAGTGTTGCGATTATGTATTTAATATAAGGCGGTGTTTGTATGGCAAAGATTTTGAATGTGAAAGCTAGAGAAATTTTGGATTCGAGAGGAAATCCTACGGTTGAGTGCGATGTTATTACTGAGAATGGTTTGTTTCGTGCTGCGGTTCCTAGCGGCGCGAGTACTGGTATTTATGAGGCGCTTGAGCTTCGTGACGGAGATAAAAAGCGTTATGCGGGTAAAGGGGTTTTGAAAGCTGTTGAGAATGTTAACAAAAAAATTGCTCCGCTTGTGCTTGGCTTGGATCCAGCAAAGCAAAAAGAAATTGATTCTAAAATAATTAAAGCCGATGGGACTGAAAATAAATCAAATTTCGGTGCGAATGCAATCTTAGCTGTTTCAATGGCTGTGTGTAAAGCAGGTGCAGAAAGCAAAAAAGTTGCGTTGTACCAGCACATTGCAGAAATTTCAAATACAAAAGACGCAGGCGTTTTGCCAGTTCCTAGTTTTAATGTTATTAATGGCGGTAAGCATGCGGGTAACGAACTTGCGATGCAGGAATTTATGCTTCTTCCAACTGGCGTAAAAACATTTAGCGAAGGATTAAGGATGGGTACTGAAGTTTATCACGTGCTTAAGGGGTTAGTAAAAGAAAAATATGGTCAGGGTGCGGTTAATGTTGGTGATGAGGGTGGATTTGCGCCTAACACGCAGGATGCAAAGCAGGCACTCGATTTGCTAAAAGCAGCAATAGAAAAAGCAGGATTCACCGGAAAAGTTAGGATTGGAATGGATGTTGCTGCGAGCGAATTTTATGACTCAAAAACAAAAAAATATAATTTAGCTTTTAAAAGTAAATCACCAAATTGGAAAACCGGTGATGAAATGATTTCGTATTACACTCAGCTTGCGAAAGATTATGATATTATTTCAATTGAGGATCCATTCGATCAGGATGATTTTGATTCATATGCAAAACTAACAAGTGTAATCGGAAAAAATGTTCAAATCGTTGGTGATGATTTATTAGTAACTAATGTAAAGCGAATTAAAATGGGTATTGAAAAGAAAGCGTGCAATGCATTGCTTTTGAAAGTAAATCAAATCGGTTCAATTACCGAATCAATTGAAGCTTGTAAAATGTCTCAAAAAGCAGGTTGGGGCGTAATGGTTTCTCACAGAAGCGGAGAAACAGAGGATTCATTTATTGCTGATCTTGTTGTTGGTTTAAGAACTGGGGAAATCAAAACCGGTGCGCCTGCAAGAAGCGAAAGACTTGCAAAATACAATCAGCTCCTGCGCATTGAGGAAGAACTTGGTGCAAAAGCAAAGTATGCTGGAAAGGATTTTAGGAAAATTTAATTATTGATATGTTTTGAATTAAGTAAATTATTTTTGGTGGTATTGATGTACAAAGTTGTTTTGCTTAGGCACGGAGAAAGTGTTTGGAATAAAGAAAACAAGTTTACTGGTTGGGTAGATGTTGAGTTATCCGCGAAAGGAAAAGATGAAGCAAAGAGAGCCGCTTTGGAATTAAAAAAAGCTGGTTTTGTTTTTGATGTAGCATTTACTTCTGTTCTAAAGAGAGCTAATGAAACGCTTAATATTGTTCTAAAAG
>JBAXCL010000147.1:0-2484 GCA_037141515.1 archaeon | reverse complement strand
CTCTTTACCATTTGATGAAAGAACTTTCCACCCAGTGACTTCCTGTGTAGCCTTAGTTGAAATATTTTTAGGAATAAATCTATCAATAAACTCGCCTATTTTTTTTATTTGGACTCGGCCTTCAGGGTTTTGGAGAACAATGAATTCATCAGGATGAAGGCTGCTGCACACGAGTACATTGTGTTTTCCTGAGCGTAGTTCGTCAAGTACTTCTTTTTGAAGTTTTTGGTTCATTCCTTTTTCTGTTCCTTTTGTTGCTTGTCCGATGAATTTTGTTGCTTTAATCAAAGCTTCGCCTGCAGGAGCGTTATCACTTTGTGTGTTCAAAAATTCTACTACTTCTTTAATGGAATCTCTGTAGTGGTTGAATACGAGTATTTTGCTTTCAGGAAATTCTTTTAGTTGCCGAAAAACAATTTTTGATAGTTCAGCGTACTTTGGGTGTTGTATTTTTTCACTAAATAATTTGCGAGTAAGTTTAATTGCGTTTTTAATATCCTCATCAGCAATTATTGATGAAGCGGCTTTGCTTTTTCCTTTGTGTGCTTCTTCTTCGAGTTTGTCAAAGTAATTACATAGTGCTCCTATTCCTTGTGTTTCAATTAGTTCTTCTGCGTGCGATACTTTTAGTAGTGCTGCGCATTTGCTTGCCGCGAAGAATAAACTTGGTTGGCTGCTTCCGTGCGCCATTATTCTTGCCCTGATTTTTGATTGCATTTCAAGTAAGCGGAATTTGTTAAAGTATTTTTTGTTTTCGGTTACGGCAAATCCGAATCCTTTTAGAGATTTTAATTGTTTTGTCTGGAATTCTTCTAAGTATTGTTTAATTTTTAAAAAATCTGCGGGGAGTTCTACTTTCACCCAGCTAATTTCGATTTCATTCACATAAGCCTTAACATCATTATCTGTTGTTTCTTTGATTTCAATATTATTTATGCTTAAATTTCTGCAAACATCTTGTATGTGTTCTTCTTCGCTTCCTGGGCTTGCAGTTAGTGCGAGTACTAGTGCGCTTGGGTTTTGTTTCTGAAGTTGCAAGTTAACAAAAACGTAAGCGTAGTCTCCTATGGCTCTGTGCGCTTCATCAAAAATCACTAACCCGAATTCTTTGAGATTAATTTTTCCGGTGAGTAAATCATTTTCAATTGTTTGGGGGGTTGCGTTAATAATTTTTTTAGTTTTGTATAATTCTTCTCTTTCGCTAGCTTTTGTTGTTCCTGTAATTGATACTATTTCATCTTCGGGTATTGTCAAAAATCCCTTAAAACTTTTTTCGTGTTGTACTGCAAGAGGTTTTGTGGGCGCCATGAAGAGAATTCTTTTTTCTGGATTTTTTTCCATTGCGTACGCAGCAAGCATTACTGCGACAACGGTTTTTCCTAGTGCGGTCGGAGCAACAACTAAAGTGTTTCCTTTATCGATTATGCGTGTGACAAGAACTTCTTGGTATAGCCTTGCCTCGATTTTTTCAGGCTTAATCAGTGGGTGAGTTACAAATGCCATTTAATCACAAAAATAATTTATCTGTAATAAAATAAAGGTTGGTTAGTCCTTTAGTTGTTTTGTTTTATCCATTTTTTGGGCTACGGTGAGTTTTTTTGTTTTTGCAAGTTGAAGAAAATTGTCTTCCGAAACAATTGGCTTTCCTGTTTTTTTCTCAATCGCTTTTCTTGTATCTTTTGCGATACTTCCGCCTTCGTTTGCACTTTCTTTGCATTTGTCAAATCCTTTCGAGTCCTTGGATTTTGTAATATCAGTAATTGCTTTTTCACCAACCATTGTTAGTATTATTTCCCAGTCATTCATGTGGTCGCGTAGGTTTTGATTTTTTTTATCAAGTCCTTTAATTTTTTTGTATTCTTGAACTGTTTTTCCAAAAGTTGCTTTGCTAATTTCGTTAGTTAGTATTGCAAATTCTTTTTCCTGTCCAACATCGCGCGCATTCCATTCATCATTAAGTTCTTGTCTTACTGCTACTCCACGCAGTCGTTTATCAATCCAGTCTTTTAGGTAACCTTTTTGTACATAGTACTCTTTTGCCCTGTTTTGTGCAATTTCAGGGTTTTCTATTTCTTGTATTCGTTCATACCCAGTTTTTGCTAGCCAAAGTTTGAATGGTTCTGCTTTTTGGGAGGGGATTGATTGGATTATTCTAAATGCGCCTTCTGTGTTTGTGCAGTTCATACTTTGTTTTCCTCCTTTTGTTTGAACCAAAAGGGTACTGACAATTTGTCCCCGCCCTTTTGATAAACTTTCGTCTCTTTCGCGCATTTTTGTCAAATAGTCTTTTGGATTTGTGGAGCTAGTTAATGCGATAATAATATCCTCTAAAACAAACCACCATTCTTCAAGGTGCCAAGTTTTTCGAATATTCTTTCCCTCAAAAACAGCTAAGCGTGTATCCATGTTAATCACATAAATTACCTTGTTGCTTTTTGTTTTTAAACGCTCTGCGGGTGTTTTGCCGGAGTGATTATATACTTC
>JBAXCL010000146.1:0-2626 GCA_037141515.1 archaeon | reverse complement strand
ACCATAAACCCACCAAACAATATTGAATTTTTGCAACAAGAAGCATTTAAAGCGTTCGCTTCACGCAAAAAAATTTAAAAAAAAGCACCTCAGGAGCATAAATTTTAAAAGGTTTATAAAGGCAAGAGTGTTCAAAATAAGCCGCAAAACAAGATAAAAGTAAAAAAAATAAAATGCGCTTTTATCCAATTATAGAAGCAAACATCAAAGTAACGCTAGCAAGGATTAGTATTGTTATAATAACAATCTGCGCAGAGTCAAGCGAGCTGAAATTAACAAACATTAATAGCATTGCTATTACAAGAATTATTGCGCCAAGACCAAGCATCGTGTAAGAAAAAAACATTGATTTTTTTCGAAACTTATGCATCTTCATCTGCTCAACATCAAGCTCAATTTGGGCTAAGCGAGAACCAATAGAATCAAGCGCAACTTTTACAAGCGAAACTGTTTTTTGCGACTCGTTAATTACTTTATTTACCCTATCTTCAAACCCCCTTGACTCACTAATAATATCGGACTTTACATCCTTAAGCTGAACTGACGCAATTTCAGAAACCAATAATTTTTCTTGCGCCTCAATCGCTTTAATATCACTCTTAATTAATTCTTCAAAATCTTTCTTCTGAACAAACATCTCATCCTTAACCAAACTATTTATTTCTTTCTTCAACAACGTGAAAGTATCAGCTTCAGCAATTAACAGAAGACGCTTTGACTGTTCGTCATTAACTCCCAAATCTCTTAGAGTACTGATAATTTTTTCCCTTGGTTGCCCCTCTTGAACCATTTTTTGAATAACACTTATTATTGAATCCTGATTTACCATAAAAACACTTCACTAAACAAATATTACAAAATTATTAAAAAAAATCATTTACATTTTACGCAAAAATTTATTACACTAGCGGTTACTATCTCCAACCGAAACAGAAATTATTGTTGAAACATCTTTTTTTAACTCACCCACCCTAAGTGAGAAATTCATTGATATATCTCCTAATTTAATAGGGGTTAATGTGGAATATATTGTTTTGCATTCAGCTTTGTTAAGCGGAACAGAACGCTCAAAAAAGGTTTCCTTAAAATTACCTGCCAACGCATTCTCAATCCAAAATACTTCCCCCAATTCGTTAGGCGAAACATTACAAAGTTTTACAGAATAATTATACTCTCTGCCCAAAATCATGCTTTTTGGAAGAAAAAGTTCAGCCCTCACAGGATCAACAGTTTCTGGATCAAGAGGAATATTAATTGTTATTGGCCCATCAAACGGCGCTGAAATTACTGCAACATAAGAATAACTCTCTCCAAGCGGAATCGAAGTTGAGAAAGTATATTTTTCCCCAGGCAAAAGACTTGTTGAATTATAATCTCCTTTCAAAGGCAGAACAGAAGAACGCTTATCACTATTAACAGTAACCAAAATATCATTAATCACGTGATTTGATTTATTCTCAACAGGAATCTTAATAACAATCTGATCACCGACTATTGAAACCGACGAACCGCCAATATCAGCGTAAAGAGCATTACTAAAAAACCCCACATACAAAAGTAAAAAAAACACTGTAAGAATTATAACCGTGAAAAACGGATAAGCAATCTTACGTGAAACAAAAACCATGAAATATTAAAGCAAAAAGAGTATTTAAGGATTGCTTAAAAGGAGAGAATAAACAATAAACTAATAGAACTTTTTTAATTCAATAGACTCGTCAAAAAACTGCGAAAACTTCAACATCGATTTTTTTTGATTAGTTATAAAATGCGCAGGCGTGTTTTTTGTACGAAAGAGCTTTGAAATAGAATAAACAAATTTTAAAACAACATCTTCCGAATGATAAAGAGAAAGTACCTGAAGCGAGTCAAAAATAAATGCGCACTTTGGATTTTTTTCTATAATATTAAGAACCTTTATCTGCATCTGAGTCAAATTACGCATAGAATCAACAAAAATCACATTATCGGATTCATTTACTTGCGCAATGGACTTTGACACACAATCAAGAATTAAAAATCTGCCCAAAAACCCAGAATCCCTAACTGACTTTGAAATCGTGCTAAAATTTGAGCCAAAAAGAACAAGCACGGGAGTAAACCCCGCAAGCGAACAAAACTTGGTAAGCGCTAAAAGAACATCCTTTGAATTTGAAGCATCGCAAACAAAAAGCGCTGTTCCAGAAAATGAAAAAGGGATTTTACTTTTTATTTCGACTAAAACTTTCTCTGAACCAGCTAGTGCGCTAAAAGCATCAAAAATAACTTCTTGCTTTGATAAACTCTCAGAAGCTTTGGAGGGGTTTGAAATTAAATTTTCAAACGCTTTTCTTTGCTCATCAGTAAGCGAAAACGCAGGCAACATTCAAAGATAAGGAATTAACTTATTATTAAACTTAAAGGCTTGCAAATACGCAAGGAAGCACTTTTTTAAACAAGAAAGTGGTAATATTGATTAAATAATCGACTAATGGAAAGGAATTTTAATGAAGCTCCCAGGAATAGGAAATAACAAAAAAAATGAGCTAGACGAAGTAAAACGTCTCGCAATGGGTAAAGCTACGCAAGACAAAAAACCTGATTTAAGAGGCCAGAAAACAAATGAAGAAACCGCCGTTCAAAAAGA
>JBAXCL010000145.1:0-2669 GCA_037141515.1 archaeon | reverse complement strand
GTATATTTTTGTCTGATTTAATTGTTGGGTTAAGGCTATCAAATTCCTTCATAGCTTTATTCACTACGGGCGGAGTTCTTTTGAAATAGTTTGCTATCTTATATTCAGAAAGCGAAAGTTCCTTTTTAAAGAAATAGAAAGCAGTTTTTTTAGCGAGGAAACAGTCGCCACGTTTATTGCCGTCAACAATTTCTTCAATCGGTACGTCATATTCCTCTGATACGAATTTAAGAATTTTCAACTCTAATTCTTTTCTCAAAGGGTTGTCTGCGTTCTCTACAAGCCTTGTAATTCTTCTTTTAAGAGTATCATGCCCTATCTTCCGTATAGCGTTGGAAAGGACGTCAAATAACTCTACAATCTGATTACAATGGTTCTCTTTGGTTAGTGTTTGCAAATCTTAATATTTTTAAACTAAACGCAAAACTAATTAACTTTACGTGATTGTTTGCAAGTTTAACTGATTGGCAAACAATGTTATTTGGCTCATTTAGACAAACTGTTAAAATTTTATTACAAAAAATGTTTTGATTGATTCAAAAAAAAGTTAATTTTGCATAACTAAAATTTATTCTTATGGAAAGATAAAGAAGAAAATTAAGATTTTTTCAATGGCTAAGAAAAGCTAATTTCTTAACTGCATTATTTGGAATACCTTCTCTATTTGGGGCGAGTATTGTTCTTATGATTTTCAATTTCGAGATAGCGAGGGCTGTATTTGGAATAATGATTCTTTGCATTTTACTGTTTGCGATAGTTGAAAAAATCTGTCGCTATTTTATTTTTAAAGAAATTGATTTTAGAATAAGATGATTTCTTGCGTATATCAAATAAGGGTTCTATTCAAAGGCAGTATCGTCTTTGCAAAGAAATACCTTGTAAAAAGCGAAGCATTAAAGAACTTTTCTAATATACCAAAAAAAATTACGAAAATAACATTCCCGCAAGTTTTCTTAATTCAGCAGCGATTTGATTCAGATGGGAGAGAATGCGAACCAGTAATTTTAAAAAAGAGCCGACTTAACATTGACAAATTGCCTTTAACAACCTTGACAGAAAAATTATGAACATGATTAAATTTTACATTTCCTTTTTTGGAACAATGTTAGTTTTGTTCCTTTTCGCTTTACGAGTAAGTAAGATGGTACATAGAACGCAACCTAAATTCAAGAATGGCGATAGAATAAAGTATAAAACAAGTTTCTTCGGGTCAGTTAAATGTGGTAAAATAGTTTTACTCAAAGACGGATTCGCTCACATAATGAACAACGAGTTATCATCAATAGAGAAAGTGCAAATTTCAAAATTAACAATACTAACCAACTAATTTAAAACGTATGATTTTAAACTTCGAGAAGTCAACACACGAATCCCATCAAAGACCTATTTCCTATTGTGAAAAAGGCAAATTAGCGGTAATTAATGGTTCTTGTGCAAACAAGGACAAAGTAAAAGAAGGAGAAACGTGGAAATGTGAATTAGTGGAAGAAAAGCAATTTTTCTACGTTGTGAATCCTTTAAGCGTTGTTCCCGAAGAAGAAGTAAAAGGTTCTTTTAATGAGAAAATCGAAGCGTTAAAAAACAAATGGAACTGCAAAAACTAAGGTATGCAAACATTTAAGAAATTAGAAAAGCTAATGAAGGATAACTTTATTAGCGATGTGGACTTGTCAAGGGCGACTATTCCCGTTGACCCTGACGGCTTCGGGCTAACTTCGGGGCATATCGGAAAAATAAGAAAGGCTCACATGAACCCCACAATAAACACAATGGTAATTCTATGTAAAGCCATTTCAACCCTCTTGAAAAAGAAGGTTAAAATAGATGATTTGATTGACGATTGAACTAGCCTACAAGTTCAGTAGGAACGTCAAAAGAAATAGAATTGCCTTCATGTAATAATATCGTAATATTACAGTCTTTGCCTTTTCTATCAAATTTAACTTCTGCGCCTTTATGAGAAACGTGAACTGCATCAAGTAATTGACCCATTGAGTAAGGTCTATTCCTATTAACACTTTCTAAAATAACGCCTTTCAATCCCGTTGCCAAGTCATTCAATACGTTGTCTTTTGTTTCAAAACTTGGGCTTACTTCTGCGATTACCGCTTTTACTTCGGGCAATTCAGCACTAACAGAGGCTTTAATAACATTGAGTTTAATTTCTTTCTCAATCTTTTTTTCAACCACTTTTTTTACTTCGGGTTTTTTAGCAACAACCACTTTTTTAGGTTCGGGTTTTGCTTTTACGATTGGCTTTGCAGCCACTTTTTTAGGGGCTTCTTTTTTAACCACCTTTTTCGTTGCAACTTTCTTAGTTTCAACTTTTATTGTCTTTTTTTTGACTACCATTTGAAATGTTTTTCTGCAAAAATAGAACTTTTTTAAAGAAAAAGCAAAATAAATTTGTATATAAGGTGTTCTTTTTGTATTTTTGTGCGTTTGAAACTTGTAAAAAGTAATATATAATTGCGAAAAATGACTTGTAAACTTAACAAACCATATACTGCTAAAGAGATAGCGAAGAAATACAAACTATCGCTTTTAAAATCAAGACTGATATTAGATGAAGGACAAAAAGTTGAATTAGAGCATACCTCTGATAAAGCTACTGCGCAAACTATCGCCTCGCAGCATATCTACAAGGAAAGCAAAGATTATTACAAAGC
>JBAXCL010000144.1:0-2669 GCA_037141515.1 archaeon | reverse complement strand
GCAACAATAAGCAAAAACCCTAAGTTCATAGAAGTATAATTAACAAGCATGTATAAAAACTTTACAATCAGCTTATCAAATCATATTTTAAAATGAAAAGACCAAATTGATTTACACGGGTGGTTTAATGGAAAATGAAATAATTAAGTCAAAGCCGGTTCGAATGCATCCTCGCAACAACAATAAAGCTGGAATAATGTCTGACACCGGAGAAATTCCCAGCGGCTGCACTTCTAATTTAGTTAATATTAAAAATCTCAAAGGCGTGTTTATTATATGCGTAAAATTTTGATTATCACTATTATTATCTTACTTGTTGTTGGGCTTTTGTCTTTTTACTTTTATTCTCAAAGCGTCAAGTTAGATCAGTGTGGTGAAAAGAAAGTTGTTCTTGAAGGAACAGCAATAATAATCAAAGATAAGTATTCAATAAGTGTTTTGGAAACCGTTGACAAAAATTATTGGATTTATGGTTTTTATGCATATCCTGATTGCCCAACTTGCGGCGCACCCATTGGATTTGATGATGTAATTGGAAAAAAAATAAAAATAGAAGGAATTCTTTCTCCTGCAGTAAGCAAGGGCGATGATCCTACCTGCAATGTTTGTATTAGAAATTGCTCGACTTGCCAATGCCCAATGGGAGAACTTTTATATGAAGTAAAAATATTAGAGGTTTTAAATTGACAAAAGATAAACCGGTTCGAATGCGCTCTTGTGAATACGACTATACTGCTAACACCCCAGGAACGGGAGAAATTCCCAGCGGCTGCATAACTTTTACTGGAAAAAATAAGTTATTTTCGTCTCTTTTGAACAGCCATTCTTATTCTTTCCCTTTCAGCCCTTAATTGTTCAAGCTTCAATTTTCTTGGATTATCGAAATTTAGTATTGTTCTGCGCTGATTCCAAAATTGCGGAACTATCCCGATGCTTGCAACAAAATCAATTCTTTTGTCATTTTTATGATGTTCTTTGTTTGCCAAACAAGGACTCGCAGGATCAACACTTAATGCGGCTATTTTTATATTTGAAAATCCAAGCCTGTGAAGACAATTTTTTATGCTGAAAACAGTCTTTCCTTCGAATACATGCTCATCAAATACCATTACTGGTGACAAAAGTTCTAATTTGCCCGTCTTAATTTTTCCAGAAAGCCTTTTTGAGAGCAGGACTTGAATTTCTTGCTCAGACAAAGAACGGGTGTTAACATAAGCCCCTTTTTTTGCTGAGCCTTTTAAAACAGCTAAAATTGCATCAATTGCTAATTGTTGATTAGCTGCATTTATATAATGAAGATTAGTGTCAACTTTTTTTGAACCCAATGAAACAACATTTGGAAAAGAGGCAGTAGTTTTAGTTCTCCAAATTTCTCTGAGTAAAAGAAGTGCAGGTTTCGCAGAAGCCCCGCTAACTACAATCAAGCCAATATGTTTTCTTCTTATAAAATCAACAAGTTTTTCTGTTGGTACAATAAGCTGTTCAAAACTATTTATTTTCATAAAGAACATAACACTGCAAAGTAATTAATCCTTTTGCTTTTAATTAATCTATAACAAAATAACAGGGGGGATTCAAAATGAACAAAATAAAAAAGCAAAAACAAAAACCGGTTCGAATGTGCAACACGGTGCGTGGGAATCTTCCCAAAACGGTTAATACCGGAGAAATTCCCTGCGGCTGCATTACTCTACAGGCGACTAGAGAGCTTGGAACTGGAGCAAATCCTTTTAAATCAGGAAAACTTATTCTTGTAAAGGTGGTAATTTGAATAAACTCATTTTTGTATTAATTTTGTTAATCTCAACTCTTTTGATTTTTGGTTGCACTGGTTCACCTAAAGCGTGTACGGAAGAAGCACTTCTCTGTCCTGACGGAAATGCCGTGGGAAGAGCTGGTCCAAATTGTGCATTTACTCCCTGTCCAAACTGTGTTTGCCCGGGAGAAAGTTGGATATTAAACGGCGATATGTGTATTCCAAAATGCTCAATACAAGAATACCCTGGAGCCCCAGTTTGTAATCTTGCAAAAAGCAAGTGTGTTTATGAAAATACTCAAAACTAATAGCCCGGTTCGAATGCATCCTTGTGAATACGATAAAGCTGGAATAATGTCTGACCCCTGAGAAATTCCCAGGGGAGCTGTAATTATAACCATTTTTAGTCAAAACATGCATTTTCTCACTTTTTGGTGTTAACGAATATTTTAACCTAACAACTACTTTTCCATCGGCAAAAAGGTTATGAAATCTTTAAATACTGAATTTAGAACAACATTATGAACTTGAATTGATTTAATGGTGATTTTGGTGGATGAAAACAAAGCACTAGTTGTTTTTCAGGATAAAAAAATACGAAGAACTTGGCATAATGAAGAATGGTTCTTTAGTGTTATTGATGTTGTTGCAGCACTGACTGACAGCACTGTTCCGAAAAGGTATTGGTCTGACCTTAAAATAAAACTTGAACAAGAAAGTGGCCAACCGTACGATTTTATCGTACAGTTGAAATTACCTGCTGAAGATGGCAAATTGAGAGAAACTGATTGTGTTACTACAAAAGAAGCATTTAGAGTGATCCAGTCAATCCCATCCCCGAAAGCAGAGCCATTCAAACAATGGCTAGCACAAGTAGGGTATGAAAGGGTACAAGAAATCCAGGACCCAGAAC
>JBAXCL010000143.1:0-2673 GCA_037141515.1 archaeon | reverse complement strand
GAAAGCGGACATAAGTTCGACATACAAATTAGGACATAAGTCCCCCTACGCTACATGTAGTATTCCAAATTTTGATTCAAATTTAATTTTGTTTACCTCAATCAACATATTTTTCCCCCCTTTTTCTTACCAGCCACTTCCACTTGAAGTTTCGCAAGAATTACTTACTGATTGTATTGCAATTACATCCATGAAGATACCCCCTAAAAATAAAATATTTTTGATGATTAAATTCTGTATTGACTGCTTCTTCGGGCGTTAATATGACTGTGGTTGATTTTGCTTCAACCTGCGAGTTGATTATTTTTGTTTTATTTTTCTTTTTGGTTTGTTTTCTATAACTATTGTTTTGTTTTCTTCGAGTAAGTCAAATAATCCTGTTTCGCCAACTAGTCTAACAAGCCACCCTTCTATGGTTATTAGTTTTTCTTTTTCTAGTTGGTTTAGTGCTTCATCTAGTGTTTCGAGTGAGTGGTTTGCTAGGCAGATTAGTTCGCCTTTTTCATAGTATTTTTTTTCATGCATTAAAAAAAGGAGTATTTTTTGGTGTGTGGGGGAATAGTATGGGTGCTCTTGAGCTTTTCTTAAGTATGCATTGTCAAGTACGCTTAGCATTATTGGTCACTCCCTATTAGTGTTTCTGGTTGAGTTGGATATTTTTTGAAATGGAGCTGTTTTGTGCGGGAGGAGTGTTTCACAAATAAGAATTTATTATTTTGATGTTCTTCAATAATCGCATCAACGTCTTTGCTGTCAGTGTAATCAACAATTCTTTCTTCCATTATTACATAGTTGATTGAGTGATTAATATGGGTGCGGTTAAATTATAATCAACTTGTAGGTTGAGTATTTTTTGTATTTGATTCTGTTCCCAGTTTTCCTTTTTAAATCCTTTTCGCTTATTTTATATTATATGGTTGGGAAGTCTAAACCTAAGCGTGTTCTTGTTACGAGTGCTTTGCCTTATGTAAATAATATTCCGCATTTAGGGAATTTGGTTGGTTCTGTTCTTGGCGCGGATGCTTTTAGTAGGTTTAAGCGTTTGCGGGGTAATGAAGTTTTGTTTGTGCTTGGTACTGATGAGCATGGTACTACTGCTGAGGCTAAGGCCTTGGAGGAGGGTGTTTCTCCGCGTGAATTAGTGGATAAATATTTTAAGATTCATAAAAATATTTATGATTGGTTTAATACGAGTTATGATTGTTTGGGGCGTTCTTCTTCAAAAGAGAATGCTGAAATTACTACGCATATATTTAGTAAATTAAATGAAAATGGTTTTTTGGTTGAGCGTACTGTTGAGCAGTTGTATTCTGAAAAATCAAAAAAGTTTTTAAGTGACCGTTTTGTTGAGGGTGAGTGTCCGCTTTGTCATGCTGCGGGCGCAAGGGGTGATCAGTGTGATGCTTGTGGTAATCTTCTTGATCAAAAGGATTTGATTAATCCTATGAGTAAACTTGATGGTTCTAAACCAGTTCTAAAAAAAACCAAGCATTTGTTCATTAATCTACCAAAACTTGAGCCTGAGTTAAAAAAGTGGGTTGATAAAAAAAGAAGTGATTGGACTTTGCTTGCATTAAATATTACTGATCAGTGGCTTAAGTCTGGGTTGCAGGAGCGTTCTATTACTAGGGATTTGGAGTGGGGTATTCCTGTTCCGCTTAAGGGTTGGGAAGGTAAGGTTATTTACAGTTGGTTTGATGCTCCGATAGCTTATATTGGTATTACTATGGAGTGCAAAAAGAGTGTGTGGGAGTCTTGGTGGAAGAGTGATGATGTTTTGTTGTATCAGTTCATGGGTAAGGATAATGTTCCTTTCCATTCGATTTTGTTCCCGTCTTTTTTAATTGGTTCGAGAGAAAATTTCCATTTGGTTGATTTTTTGGATTCGACAGCTTTTTTGAATTATGAAGGAAAGAAATTTTCAAAAAGTAAAAACATCGGCGTGTTTGGTGATGATGCAATCACTTCAGGGATTTGCGCAGATGTTTGGAGGTATTACTTGTTTAGGGTTCGCCCGCAAGGAAGTGATTCGGATTTTGCTTGGAATGATTTTAGCGATAAAGTTAATTCGGAGCTTGTAGCGAATTTTGGAAATTTTGTTAATAGGTTAGTTTCTTTGAGCGAAAAGTTTTTTGATTTAAAAAAGCAAAAAAATTCTTCTTCGCTTTTGGTTGATTCTGCTAGGCCTCTTGTTGATGAGTATGTTAATTTAATGGAAAAAATGCAGTTGAGGGAAGCGTTAGTCAAGGCTAATGAAATTAGTACGCTTGGTAATAAATTTTTGCAGAGTAATGAGCCGTGGATTAAAGCCAGAACTGATTTAGCTGCTGCGGGGGATTCTATTGCGCAGGGGTTGGATTTGGCAAAAATTCTTGCGATTTTGTATTATCCTTTTACTCCAGAAGCTAGCGAAAAAGTTTGGGAGTTGCTTGGGGAAAATAAGAGTATTGTTGAGGTTGGATTTAGCGGTTGTTTTGATGAAATAAAAGTAGGAACCAAATTAAAAAATGTCGGGTTATTGTTTTCAAAGATTGATGATAAGCAGTTATTAGAATTAAAGCAAAAATTCGGTTGATTTTTTAGATTTTTAATAAAATTTAGCGTGTGTGCTTTTTTCCGTGCTGTGTTGCATAATTAGTTTTGAGTTTGAGTTTTAACTCAAAATGACTACGT
>JBAXCL010000142.1:0-2677 GCA_037141515.1 archaeon | reverse complement strand
GAGTTAAAGAAAGTAAAGTTAGAGTTAATTAATTTTGCAAAGAGTGAAAAGATTGATGTGGTTTTTGGTTCGAATAAGAAGGTTAGTGTAAAAGAGTTTGCGAGGGTTTCTATTCCTGACGAGAATAAAGAGCGTGTTGAAGCGTTGTTAAAAAAAGAGGGGCTTTTTGAAGAATTTTCGCAGGTTAGTTGGCAAAAAGTTGCTAGTAATATTAGCGAGGGTAGGTTAAAGGAAGTGGCTAAGTTAAGTAAAAAGGAAACTGATTTTAGGGTTTCTTTAAGTAAGAAGAAAGAGAGTGTTGAAGAGTAAGACGTGTGTAGGTTTCTATAAATGTTGGTGTGTTAAGTAGTAATTTTTTTTAGTTAATACTTTGTTGCTATTGCATAAATTTAAATTCATCATTGCGGCTAGTTGTTTAGTGGTTTTTTTGAAATTGATAAGACTTGCAAAACCTAGGGTTGTTTACAAGAGATATTATGGTAATAGGCCTAGGCCGTCTTTTGAAAAAATTGCACCTGTTATTGATTTGCTTGTTAAGGGTAAAATGGGTTGGAAATCAATTGCAAAACTTAATGGGGTTACTCTGTCAAGCGTTTGCCGCTTGGGTAATTATTTGGGGTTATCATCGCCTTTGAAAGCGGGGCGAAATAGGGCGGCTGGTCATGATATTTTTGTTCAGGATCCGTCTCTTGGAATAGCTTTAGCGAATTTTAGAAAATTGCATTCTTTAAAAAAAGCTGCGAAACTTGTTGGAGTTAATGAAGAGACTGCGAGAAAGTATGAAAGAAGTGTGATTGATGCTAAAACGAGGGATAGGAAGTATCGAACGCAGGCAGTTGAATTATTGGCGAATCCTTTGAGAAGAGAAATGCGTTTGATGCTTAACGAAAAAGAGGAGGTTGCTGGCAGGGGTGTGCAATTCGTTTATCCTGTTAGTGTTCTTAGGAAAGTTTTTAATGTTTCAAAAAAGCCCATATTATCCGCAAATAATGGTAGTGGGGGCAGGATAAGAACAGAATTACAGAATAGGAGTGTTGGGAATAGGATTAGTCAAAGGCCTTTGGAAGAGCAGTTGAGTTTAGTTAAACGGGGAAAGCAAAGGCTTGCAGAGTTGTTGCGTCAGAAAAAATTTGAGGAACAGCTTGGTGCTTTAAATAAAGAAGGGCATGAAGAACTTTTTAGGATTTTAAAAAAAGAGCTTTTGCTTCCAACTCCCTTAGACGCGAGCAAAAATTTGGATGTTAATTCTAAAGAAAATTTAGCCATTAGGGAAAGTATTCTTCAGGCATTAATTAGGTCTCCAAGATTTGAAATACATAGGAGTGCGCTTTTGCAGTTATTTAAAAGAAATGGCCGTCTAATGCGGCGTGTTCTTGAAACGCTTGATGATAGGCAAGGTATTGGACTAATTAAGGTTAGTAAATCAATAATTACGCTTAATCCTATGGTTGGGGATTTTTCAAAAGTAAATGAATTTTTAAATAGCCATAAATAAAATAGTTTGAAGTTTTCTAAAGTGTTGCAGAGTTGTTTTTTGTATATATTTTTTTTTGTATTGCTTAATTTATTTGAAAGTTTAGTTTCTATTCTAGTGCAAGGCTTATTTTTAGTGCTTGGTTTACTTGTTTCATTATTTGCGGGTTTAGTGCGCCTATCTTTTTTAGGATTCGGTCCTTGATTGAGATTGTTCTGATTTGGTTGAGTTGGATGGCACTGTCTTTTGTTAGGTTTGCTTCGCCTGCAAAAACTTTTACTAAGAAGGGGTATTCTTTTTCCTTATTTGGGGGGGATAGTTGCTACAATTGTGGTTGGGGATGCAGCATTTCCGAAATCATTTTGGATAATAATGCGGGGTGTTGTTTTTCCCTGTTCGGAGCCTATTTCGGTTCCTAATTCTACAAGAACCATGTCTCCACGTTTAATAATCATCCAGCATCGCGTCCGTTTCTTTGTCAACCGCTTTCCATTCATTGTTTTCTTTCGCATTTTGTTTAGCCATTTTTCTATATCCTTCAAGCATTCTTTTTTCAAGATCTTTTTTGCCTAAGTATTTTTCAACAATTACTTTATTGTTTTCTATTTTTACTATTACTTTGTCTTTTCCCCTTATTTTGCCTATGTCGCGTATAACTTTTGGGAGTGTTATTTGTCCTCTTTCGCCTACTGTGCAGATGCTCTCAAACATTAAAACCACCTATCCATACTATTACATACTTTTACGTACTTATGTATTTTAATCTTTTGTTAGTGGTTTTTTTATTAATTTAATGTAGTTGAGTTTCTATTTTGCGTTTTTTATGCGCTAAAAAAGAAGGGTTATTTTTGCCCTTCTCTTCCGCTTCGCATAGCCTCTATTTTGTCCCAAAAAACTCGGTGAATTAGTATTTCCCAATCTACGTTCGGGCACAAATTCATCTCGTTTCTCAAAACATCTGATATATACAAATTCATTTCAGCCATAAAACATCACAAGCATTCTCTTTATTTTTGTGTTTTATAAACGCTTTGGAAGTGCTGTGCCGGAGTGAAGAGAATTTTGGTTTTTTTACATAAAAAGTATCAATTGTAATTTTGATTGGTTTATTTTGTTTAAAAATTCTTCTTTATTAGAATTTATTAGTTGTGGTGGTTTAATGGGCGGTAGTTTAAATTATTATAGTAAGCAGAAGTTCAAATC
>JBAXCL010000141.1:0-2727 GCA_037141515.1 archaeon | reverse complement strand
GGCAATTATCAATATTATCTTGAGAATAAAGATAACAGAATTACAAATCAAAACATTGAAATAGATAAAACCAGAAAGCATTTAAAAAAAGAACTGGACTGGGTACGCCGCCAACCGCAAGGTCGACAAGGCAAAGCAGTCGCTCGGGTTGATGCCTATTACGAGACCAAGCAACAACTTGGCAAGAAACAGCTAGAAGAAAATGTAGAACTGAGCTCAAATTTCACACGGATGGGTACCAAAGTTTTGAGGTTTATTAATGTATCTAAAGCCTTTGGCAACAAAAAAATCCTTAACAAATTCACCTATGATTTTATAAAGGGCGAAAAAATTGGGATTATAGGCCCAAACGGAGTTGGCAAAAGCACCTTTCTAAACTTAATTCTAGGCAATCTGGAACCGGATAGCGGCAAAATAGTAATTGGCGATACCGTTAAGTTTGGCTACTATTCGCAGTATCAGACCGAGCTCAACCCAAGCCTAAGAGTCATTGAAGCAATCAAAGAGATTGCTTTTAACATCAAACTTGATGATGGCAGCGAACTCTCGGCCTCCAAAATGTTGGAGCGCTTTTTATTCTCCCCAAAAGAACAACAAAGCGAAATTTCTAAACTTAGTGGTGGTGAAAAAAAGCGAATTGCCCTACTTAGAATCTTAATGACAAATCCTAATTTTCTAATCCTGGATGAGCCTACCAACGACTTTGACTTAATGACCCTCGAGGTTCTAGAAACTTTCCTGAGAAACTTTAAAGGTTGTTTAATTATTATTTCGCATGATAGGCATTTTATGGACTCGCTAGTTGACCATACTTTTGTCTTTAAGGGCAACGGCGAAGTGAAGGATTTCCCGGGGAACTACACAGATTATCGAAAAAGCATCGAAACTGACGGCCCCAAACCAACACAAAAACCCAACCGTCCATCTACAATAGATAGTGACAAAAATACGACGGAGGCAACAAACTCTACTCAAGCCCTTGCCAAAGAGCTTTATCGTGAAATCCAAACCCTAGAAAAAACACGAGACAGATTGAAAAAGAAATTGTTCCAAGAGGGAATTGATTTCATGGAGTTAGGCAAAATCTCGAAGGAAATTGAAAAGCTTGAAACCGAAATTGAACAAAAGAATGAGCAATGGTTAGAGATGAGTCTCTAAATATTTTAAAAACTATTTATAAACAATTAACAGCTGCTTTAAGCCAATCCTGCTCTAGTAATTCAAGTGCTTGCTCTTTACTCGCCCAACAGAAATCTGAGTGTTCAAAGCTTAAAACTATGTCTGTAGATTTTGCTTTGCAGGTATAAAAAATCGTTAGGTAATAAGTTTGCATGGATTCATCAAAATTTGAAATGACTTGCAACGGGGTTATTTCATCTACCTTAATCCCTACTTCTTCACGAATTTCACGGCGCAAAGCTAAATCATGTAGTTCGCCAAATGAAACATTCCCACCTGCAAAATCCCATTCACCTGGGCGCTTTGTATCATCTAGAGATCTTTTAATTAATACAAATTGCCCCGGCTTTGTTGGATGTTTTACTAAAGCTTTTTGTAAAAATTTCACATCCTCGGTAAACATGTATTTTGCAACATCAATATTAGTTGGTTTTGGCATTATTTAAAAAGCACTTTCAAAGTTAGGTAGGTATCCTTTATTAAGATGCCACCAATGCCCCAATAAAGTGGCAACCAAATGGGAATATTTAAGATGTGCTGATGCGCATAAGCCCAGGCCCCAGTTAACATTGAAAAAGCTTCTAAAACCGAACCCAATAAAGCAACAGAAAAGAAAAGTAAAACTTCTGCTTTCGTAGCATTTAAATTTAAAATGATTGCCAAGGTACTCATTATTATTACTGTTAAAACCGTGTTTTGCCACAAAAAGGTTATGGTCAAGACGCCCAACATTAAAAATTACCATGCGCAAAGCTAACTTTTTGATAACAACAAGATTATTTTTCATAATTGAAAAAGATGTATTTTGAGTTAATATAATTTAATATATCAATATATGAATTAAAATTAAACATGAAAAAAACCAGCTCAAATAATAACAAAATAATAATTGCTGTTGTTGTAGTTATTGCCTTCTGTTTTTGTTGTACCAGTTTTCTAGTAACAATTTTTCTATTCTCAAGTTCCACCCCTTCGACACCAACTAACCCGGCCGCAATTAGAAACCTAAAATTCGTCGATACCTTTGACAATTATAAATATGGCTGGGATGAAGTTAACAAGACCTCAGATACTTCTGGAATTTCCCGAAAAATTACTGGGGGAAAATATTTATGGTCACTTGAAAATAGATCAAAGGAAACAATTGTAATAATGGGCAACCCCACAATTGAGAAGGCAAAAAGTATGAGCGCTTCGGTAGAGGTTAATCAAAAAGCAGGCGGAGCCGATGTAAATTACGTGCTCTTGAGTTATTACAACGATGAAAAAAATTTCTATTCCTTTAAGGTAAATCAATACTATCAGCAATATACTGTTGGTGTTGCAGAAAATGGTAAGTGGAAAGATTTGTTAGCCTGGAAGAGTGACGCAGTTGTGAACTGGGATAAACCTAATACCCTTAAGGTGGTTTGCAATAACGGCACTCAAACTTTTTATATTAACGGTGTTGAAGTTTTCAAAACAAAGGATACTACATTTACCTCTGGAGGCATTGCTCTCTCGGCCCAAGTTCAGAAAAAAGGAGTTACTGGGATTTGGGAGTTCGAT
>JBAXCL010000140.1:0-2737 GCA_037141515.1 archaeon | reverse complement strand
AAGTTATACAGCGGTTTAAGTGTTTGTTGCCTCCCTTCCAAGTGAAGGCTTCATTCGATGTGAAGGCTTCACTTATACCGATAGAATATCTATGAATAGTCCAAGCCCGACATTCCGTATATGGGATGGGAAAATTGAAAATTTGCGCAACGCTATCGTTATAATTGCAAGAAGAAAGGATTCATAATGAATCAAAAAAATAAATGAAACGTTTTGCGGATGCTTTTTTTTTGTAATTTTGCAGCGTTAAATTTAAAAAACAAAAACATTATGAAAAAATTATCTTTATTATTCGTAATCAGCATGATTATGATAAACTTATCGCTTAGTGCACAAACAGCAAGCACTACAACCACCCAGAAAAAATTTGTTATCCACACCGATTTTGGAGATATGCATGGAGTGCTCTATAACGATACTCCGCTGCATCGTGATAACTTTATTAAATTGGTGAACTCCGGATATTACAATGGCACTTTGTTTCATCGTGTGATACTTGGGTTTATGATTCAAGGTGGCGATCCCGATTCTAAGACTGCAACAGCCGGACAAGCATTAGGCATGGGAGGTCCTGCTTATACAATTCCTGCTGAAATCTTGGCTAAATATCAACATAAAAGAGGTGCTTTGGCTGCTGCTCGCACCGAAAACCCACAAAAAGCTTCTTCCGGTTCACAGTTTTATATAGTTGAGCCTATTGCTGGTGCGCATTTTTTAGATAATAATTATACTGTTTTCGGTGAAATCACTTCCGGTTTTGACGTGATTACAAAAATTGCTTCGGTTCAAAAAAACCAGTCAGACCGACCTGTGAAGGACATCAAGATGACCATTACGATGGAGAACTAAAGGTAAAAGGGAAAAGTTGAAAGGTACAAGGTACAAGTTGAAAGTTAAAAGGTATTTGGCTTTTGCTTTGCGTCTTTGCGCGATATTTTTTTCTTCAATAGATTTATCTGTATAAATCTGCAAAAAAAATAAAACCCGTAGTACGGATTCAAACCGCGCTACGGGTAAAATAAATAAACAAAACAGTAAATTATTTTGCTTGCCAAAAACAGCGAACAGGAGAAACGATGCTTCCTTCCGTTTTTAGTTTGTTCATAGCTTTATCAACTTCTTTGCGGTCGAGACCTGTCAATTCCACTACTTTACCTGCATTTACAGGTTCTTTTGATTTTTTGATGGCTTCCAATACGATTTCTTTTGCTTCCATGATTGTATTTTTTTTAATGATAAATGAATGAATTTATTTTTTGCAAAGTTAAGGATTTTCTTGCTACTATAGAACAATTTAGAACGCTTATTTTTTCTTGCTTAAAAGTCGTTTTTCGGCTCTTTGCTTTTTTTCTAATTGCCAAAGATTTTCTTGCTCAAAAAAATGTTTTTGAAGCAACTGCTGATGTTTTTCATAACATGTTCCAATCAGTGAATTATTAATTGCATTCACTAATTCGTCCCAAGTATTTTTTCCTGCATTCCTTTTTGTAAGAAATTCCTTTTTAGTAATATCCTCAATATAAGGCTTTTCTTCAATATTCCAGGATCCCCATAAAACGTTATGTAGTCTCGCAGAACAAGGAATCTTAGAAAAAAAATCAACAATAAGAATGCTTGACTTGTTTATATTTAATTGCTCTATGCTTTTTTGCTGCCTTTGAACAACTGTATTTTTTAATCGTTCAATTAGCTCTTCTATCTCGGAAGTTGACAGCTTTTCAATATCGTTTTGAATATACATAATTTTATTTTATTAGTTAATTTCTTTAGAGATTTACCATTACTTGCTTTATTAATATCCAAATCCAATTTGGAATAATGCCATATTGGTATTAAATGCTTTTTTCAGTTTGTCAGATTGTGATGTCATGGTTAATCGCAATTTTAATTCATGAATCATAAATCACAAGTTGCCAATTCAAATCTTCATCAATTTCTTATATAACATCTGCGTGGGCAAGCCCATCACATTATAAAATGAACCTTCTATGTGCTCAATGCCTATATAGCCCACCCACTCTTGTATGCCATAAGCACCAGCCTTATCAAAGGGTTGGCAGGTGTCAATATACCATTCAATTTCTTCAAGGGTCAGTTGGCGAAACTTCACTTTCGATTCGGCAAAAAACGTAAGTTGTTGTTGATTTGTTTTGATGCAAACCCCTGTAAACACTTCGTGAGTCTGTCCTGAGATTTGCAAAAGCATCTTCACGGCGTCTTCGCGGTTTTTAGGTTTGTTGAGCATGGTATTGTTGAGCCAAACAATGGTGTCGGCTGTGATGATAAGCGTTTTAACGCCAAACTCTTCGGCAGTAAAAGCTGAGGCTTTCAACTGTGATAGAAAAACAGGAATTTCTTCACGGATAAGCGTATCAGGACAAGTTTCTTCCACTTCGCGAACAATAACATCAAAAGTTAATCCAAGCCCTGACAAAAGTTCTTTACGCCGAGGCGATGCCGAAGCCAAAATGATGCGATAATCCTTTAGTTTTTGATTTAAAATCATATTCAGAAATTAATGGAAAGCATTTGAGTGGAAAGCAAACCTGCCAGCATCATAATTTTAAGAAAATTACTTAGAAATTGATAGTGTGAAATCTCAACAGCTCTTCTTAGAGTAACTAAAAAATAGATGAACATGAATTGGAGCACAAAAAAATAATAGGTAGTTATTGGATAATCTTCAAATAAAAAATACTGAGCCACTGCCAATATAAGCATAGTGAAAATGCTTAAC
>JBAXCL010000139.1:0-2739 GCA_037141515.1 archaeon | reverse complement strand
ACCATTAGCGTTTACAAATTCGTCTATAATATTTTGTGGAATAAAGTTAAAATCAATAATTTTTTGATTCAATTCAAATTTTTCGTAAGCATTTTCCTTCTTCATTCTCTCATCAAAATAATTTCTATCCTTGAAACATTTGAGTGCTGTCTTTGGACCACACTTATTCAAGACGGATTTAATGTTATCACTTGTATCACCCATAACAATCTTACAGAACAAGTCAGCTTCTGCGCTTCCTCCAAGTGTTTCTTCAGAAATTTCTTTATATGCAAGATTGAAAATTCTTACTTTTGGACCAGCCAGTTGCAAGTAATCCTTGTCGCTTGTAATAATCTTTACATTTGTCTTTGGATAATTTTCAACAACATGTTTTACAAAAATGGCAACACAGTCGTCTGCTTCCAACTTGGGGTGTTTAAGAATGACCCTTGCACCACCTTCTTGAAACATATTCTCTTCATATACCATTTTAAAGAATGGACCGCCCATAAAACCGTCATCATTTACTCTCGTTGCCTTGTATCTGTCATAAAGGTCATTTCGCCAAATATTTTGTCTCCGACAATCCTTTCCAACAATAATAAAAGGATTCTCGCCATCAATATTTAGTTTCTTTTTAAGATTTTTTACAGTGTCTACAAAGGTCTTTTTAAATTTCTCAACAAACTGTTCGTTTGTAAACGGGTCTGCTACTGGATTTTCGGGATAAGCACTTTTCCACCATCGCATAATAGAATGATAACGATAAAAGCAGAAATAGCTGCCGTCAATAAAGATGATTTCCTTAGGGTTTTCTGCGTTAATTTCTTTCAAGGTTGCCTGCATCCGATTCTTTTTAAGTTAATATTATTTGTTTATTAGTTGGTCAATTTTTATTTGTCTTTATATAATATATGCAATCATATTTTCTAGAACCACATCAAGTAGTTCAATTAACCCGGCCCCTGCAGCGGCAAGAGATAGAGAATTTATTGAAAGAGCTACAAGGCCATCAACTCCTGGACCAAATGCAAATCCTATGTTTACTAGAAGACGGCGGCCTGAGCAAGTTAGAAATAGAAGTCCTTGGTTTACGAGGAGAAGGCGAGAGAATAGAATTGTCCCGTTGGCAGATGAAGACATTTTTAGTGCACCAGATGTAGAACCCATTTCAGTAGCAATGCCTAGACAAAACACGGGTGATTCAAACAGAAGTGGTCGTGAATACCCAGCAGTAATTCCAGTTGATTTAAACGAACTTCCAGAAACTGATGTAGCATCAGAGATGCCGTATGATGTTGCGGAAGTTGTAGGAGTAGATGGTCGTGATTGTTGTTTGCCAGGTAGATACGCACAAGATTGTCGCATTTGTCCTGAAAGAATGCAGCCTTCTAGAGATACGCCGATATTAGTAAGGAACCCTTCAGCAGTTTTACCGGAGAAGGTGGAGTTAGGTGGAAGAAAGAGAAAGAGAAAAACAGTTCGCAAAGGTCGCAAAAAACAACTGAAAAAAAGGCACTACAAAAAATCCAGGAAACATTAAATATATTTCAAAACAACTTAAAGACGGCTGCCCTACTTTCTTTAAGTTCATTTAAGAATAATATCTATTTTGGGATTTTCTTGTTTCATGAAAGTGTTCGAGAAATTCAAAAATGGACAAAAAAAATGTCCAATTCCTGAAAACCCAAAGACTATCTTGAAAACACTGTTTCCAAAAACAGTTTTACACCATTATGCTCTGATTCGCCAAAAAAATCATTATAAATTTGTTACCATAAAATTTTAATACTTTTTGGAGAAAAGGATTTAGGGATTTTTTCTGTCACTAGTTTAGAGACATGTTCGTGACAAAATCCGCCCAAAAAACCCCTAAGTTTTTTTGCAAAACATGTGACTATTCATCGTGCAATAAAAAAGACTATGAAAGACATGTTAACACCATAAAACATAAAAAGCGGGAGAAAGTGACAGAAGGTGACAATTCACTAACAGAAATATCCCAAAAAACCCAATATACAAAAGTGTCGTGTGAAAATTGTAACAAAGAGTATTCATCTAGAAACGGATTATGGTTACACAAAAAAAAATGCACTATCATTAAAAAAGAACCGACAGATGAATCTAATAATGTTATTCTTGAATTACTTAAACAAAACCAAGAGTTTAAAGAACTCGTTATTGAACAGAACAAACAAATTTTTGAACTTGCTGGAAAAGTTGGAACTACAATCAATACTACTAACAATAATACAAATAACTTTAACTTGCAATTCTTTTTGAATGAACACTGCAAAGACGCCCTTAACATAATGGAGTTTATTAACCAACTAAAACTTAATACAACCGACTTGGATATGGTTGGTCGGGTAGGATACACTGAAGGAATTTCAAAACTTTTTATTAGAGGTCTCAAAGAACTTGACATTTTTAAACGACCAGTTCACTGCAGTGACTTAAAAAGAGAAGTATTATACGTAAAAGATAAAGACTCTTGGGAAAAAGATAGTGAGGAAAAGAATAAAATGAAAACAGCCATTAAATACATTGCCGCCAAAAACTTTAAACAAATAAATGAATGGAGAGCAAAAAATCCAGAATCAGATGATTATGATTCTAAAAGACACATGGATTATCATCAAATCGTTATTCATTCTATGGGTGGCTCAACAAAGGAAGAAGATGAACAGCATTATAATAAAATCATCAGAAATGTAGCCAAAGAATCTGTTATTGACAAATCTATTTGTAAATAAT
>JBAXCL010000138.1:0-2741 GCA_037141515.1 archaeon | reverse complement strand
GGAGAAAGAGCTTACGATATCTATTCAAGATTACTAAAGGAACGAATTATTTTTTTAGTAGGACCAGTACATTCTCATGTTGCAAGTTTAGTTTGCGCACAATTACTTTTTTTAGAGTCTGAAAATCCAAAGAAAGAAATTTTTTTATACATTAACAGTCCAGGAGGAGTAGTTACTGATGGGCTTGGCATTTATGACACCATGCAATATGTTAAATCTCCTGTTTCAACAATTTGTATTGGACAAGCAGCTTCTATGGGTTCATTTTTGCTGGCCGCAGGAGAAAAAGGTCATAGATTTTCTTTGCCAAACGCACGTATAATGGTTCATCAACCTTCAGCAGGCTTTCAAGGACAAGCAACTGATATTCAAATTCATGCAAATGAAATTTCTTATGTTAAAAAACGTCTTAATGAAATTTACTCAAAGCACACAGGCAAAGATTTTAAATCAATACAAGAAGCTTTAGAGAGAGACAAGTTTATGAGTCCTGAAGAAGCTAAAGATTTTGGGATAATTGATAAAGTAGTAGAAAAGAAAGCTGATTAGTCAGCTTATCTATATAACTTACACACAGTATAGAGATTAGATTCAACTTAGACTTGCTTTTAGAAGCAAGTCATTGTTTTATAACAACTTAACTGATTCGATCATTTAAATATGGGCAAAGATAATAAAAATACTCTTTATTGTTCCTTTTGCGGGAAAAGTCAGCACGAAGTTAGAAAACTCATAGCCGGTCCTACAGTTTTTATATGTGATGAATGCGTTGAACTTTGTATGGACATCATCAAAGAAGAAAACAAAAGTAATTTTGTTAAAGATGATGCTGGCGTTCCAACACCTAAAGAAATTTGTAAAGTTTTAGACGAGTATGTTATTGGTCAAGACAAAGCAAAAAAAGTTTTATCTGTTGCTGTGCACAATCACTATAAGAGATTAAATCAAGATTCTAAAAGTAGTAAAGAAGTTGAAATTTCAAAATCCAATGTATTACTTATTGGCCCGACAGGTTGCGGAAAAACTTTATTAGCGCAAACTCTTGCAAAAATTTTAGACGTTCCTTTCACTATGGCGGACGCTACTACTTTAACAGAGGCTGGTTATGTTGGGGAGGATGTTGAAAACATTATTTTAAAATTATTACAAGCTGCTGATTATAACGTTGAAAAAGCACAAAGAGGAATTGTTTACATTGATGAAGTTGATAAAATTAGTAGAAAAACAGAGAACCCTTCTATTACAAGAGATGTTTCTGGAGAGGGAGTTCAACAAGCCCTTTTAAAAATTATGGAAGGAACAGTTGCAAGCGTTCCACCACAAGGCGGAAGAAAACACCCTCAACAAGAATTTTTGCAAGTTAATACAACAAATATTCTATTTATATGTGGAGGAGCGTTTGGAGGATTAGAAAAAATTGTATCATTAAGAAGCAAAGGTACTGCGATGGGATTTGGAGCTACAATTAGAGAGCATGACAATAAAAGCACTGGTCAAATATTAAAAGACTTAGAGCCTGAAGATTTGTTAAAATTTGGTTTAATACCTGAGTTTATAGGAAGACTTCCAATCGTAGCAACTCTAGATGACTTACATGAAGAGGCTTTAATTAAAATTTTACAAGAACCAAAAAATGCTCTTCTTAAACAATATGCTAAACTTTTTGAAATTGAAGGAGCTAAGCTTACTTTTACAAAAGACTCTCTATCAGCTATTGCCAAAAAAGCTTTAATTAGAAAAACAGGGGCGAGGGGTCTTAGATCAATTTTAGAAGACATATTACTTGAGACAATGTTTGAGCTCCCTTCACAATCTACTATTAGTGAGGTTGTGATTAATAAAGATGTCGTTGAAGGAAAAATAAAACCACTACTTACTTACTCAAAAAAAAGCAGCCAAACCTCAAGCACTCCGATTAATAAAGAGAGTAAAATAGGCTAGTTATTCACAGTTGAAATAGCATTAAACGTCCCCATATAGAGTTAAAGCTTGTTATAAACTTAACAATTACTATTATTAATTTATGGAAATCAAAGACCCACAAAAAATCAATCAAGCACAATACCCTGTATTGCCACTGAGAGATATTGTTGTGTTTCCAGGAATGGTTGTTCCACTTTTTGTTGGAAGGGAAAAGTCTATTAATGCTCTGAATAGCGTAATGGATAAATATAAAAAAATTATCCTTGCTGCCCAAAAAAGTCATGATGTTGATGATCCAAAAGATAATGAAATTTACCAAGTTGGTTGTTTAGGAGAAATATTACAATTATTAAAACTCCCAGATGGAACAGTTAAAATTTTAGTTGAAGGAAAAGAAAGAGTAAAAATTAATCAGTATCAAAATGAAGAAAAGAATTTTTTATTAGCCTCATGTTCGACATTAGTAGATGATCTTGGTAAAGAAGATTTATCTTTGTTGTCAAAAGCAGTTTTAAACAAATTCGATAAATTAGTTAAAGTTTCCAAAAAAGTGTCGGAAGAGGGACTTGAAACAATTAAAGACACAAAAGAACCATCAAAAGTTGCTGATGCAGTAGCTAATCAACTGCAAATAAGTTTAGATGAAAAACAAAAAATTTTAGAAAATCTATCAGTACAGAATAGGCTTGAATCTCTTTTAACTTACTTAATAACTCTTCCGCATCCTTTGGCCGCTGATCTGGATTTGGTGCGGTTACCTCATAAACCAATTCCGCAACAGAAGCGGGAATTGCACTATTAATGGTTTGAATATTAGG
>JBAXCL010000137.1:0-2753 GCA_037141515.1 archaeon | reverse complement strand
ACGCTTTTTTCAGCCATTTCATTTGCAAAATTGGTATGCGCCCCCGATGTTCCCTTCGCTGCACCTTGCATCCACGCTTGTTTGATTTCTGCCATAGTCATTACTTCCATCCAATTAGTGCCATCATCCATAACAACGACCGCATAAGCACCTTTTATTTGTTTGATGTCAATATTTTCAAGTTCTTGTTTGTGAGAAACAAGTTGTTTGCGACCTAATTTGTCAACCTCGTAAGAAAATTCATCTTTGTTATAAATAACCTCTGAATTAATCTCTTTCATACCACATCTTTTGGCAGTAGCGATATTTCCAAAGTAAGACGGCGAAAGAGTAAGTTTTTTACCGTAGGCAATAAAATAAACTTGTTTTTTTGAAGGGTTTAACCCACGTACAACCATTTCAAATAGGCAGTTAGCGATACTTGTTTTATCGCAAGTTGTAAGTACGGGGGTTTTTTCCCTATCAACAGTATCTTGAAGCATAAGATATGCAGATTTTAAAGCGTTTTCGGGCGAGTAGTCAGCGGGTAATCGTAGTGCGTTGCCTTGTTGTAATTGGTTTACCCTTGCGAGTACCGATGTAGAAATATCTTTTTCTTCAATTACTGCTACTGCTTTGGTAGGTTCAGTTTTTGGTGCTGCTTGTGTTGTTGGTTGTTTTTCCATTTTTTTAATTTTTATTGGTTAATACTAATTTTCTTTAACGATTAATTCTTTTTTTACTTCGCAGAAGGCGACAATTTGCAGCACGTATGCGGTTTCGTTTTCTTTGTATGCAAGTCTTTTCGCTTCTTCTAATGCGGTTTGGTATTCGATGTGAATTGTGTTAGGTTGGTTTCTATTCTTTACGAACACCATAAATTCGCCTTTCTTTTCGGGTTCTTTTTTTACTACCTTCTTAGCTTGGCGTTCTGCTTTGAGTTCATCGAGAACTTTTTTAGCTTCTGAAACCATGTTCGAAGAACCATTGCAAGTGTTTTCTATAGCACAAGAATTGCAACTTCCTATACAATTTTTTAATTTCACAATGGTTCGCAATTCATTTTTCTGTTTTTGAGTTAATTTTTTCATATTATTATTATTTGTTTTTTTCGGTTACTAAATATTTACTACTTTTTTAATAAAACACCTAAATTTTCGTAAAAAGAAATGTGTTTCTCTCTTTCTGCTGATTCTGTTGGGATTGGTGGCGAAACAACTAGTCTAACAAGTTGGCTATTTATAGGAATCATACAATTTGTACTTTCGCAATTATCCACAAAAACAGAAATAAAAACATCATTAAAGATGCTCAGCGTGTTTATAACATCAAGCCCCGCATTTATCTTTCCCGCATTATTAACATCGGGATAAACTACTCCATTTACAAGTGCTTCGCAGCAAGGCTCTATGCCACCGTTTACTTGAATGTTGAACATTTTGAATTTAACAAAACGGAACAAGCCATTAACTCTTTCGGTAACAATATCTGTTTGCAGTTTGACATACTTTAATATATCAAACTCTAACTTTTCAAGGTTAGCGAGTTGTTGCGACATTTCTCTTTGTGATTTTGAAAGTTCTTCTATTCTTTTCTCGTTGGCAAAGATAACACTTTGTATTGATGATTTCGCTTTTTGTTCATCAATTTTTTTAATGATTTCTGTTTTACTTGCGAGTAGTTCTGAAATATCGGCTTTCGTTGGCTTTGGCAGTTCGTCAATAGCCTTAATTTGCTCTTTTATTTCTGCGTATTCTTTGTTTTGAGCAACTTGTTCATTTAAGGATTTAATTTGCGGTTGAGCCTCTGAAATTGCCTTTACGAGTTCGCTTTCTCTGTTTGTTTCAGTAGCAATACTTTCATTCAAAGATTTTATTTGCGTGTCAAACTCTTTGGATTGTGCTACTAAAGATTGACCTTCGGTGTTTAGTGTTGCCAAAGCATTAGTCTTTTCGGTGTTGAAATTATTGAGGGCTTTTTCTTTTTCTTCTTCAATGTCAACGCCTTCAAAATCTCTTTTACAAGTAGGGCAAATAAATTGGTCGTCTTTGAATATAAGTTGGCTCTCATTCTTTGCTTTGAAGTCGGCTCTTAGCTGAACAACTTTTTTATCTACGTTTTGTTTTTTTAGTTCAGTATTGCTTAATGACAATTTCAGATTGTTAAGCCCCATGCTAACGCTTGTTAGTTCGCTATTCTTTTCTGCGAGTAGAATATTGCTATCTGATTTCGCTTTGTTGGTTGCTGCTTGTATCTGAAATTCTATCCCCGTTAGCTTTTCTTGTAGTTTAAATTTCTGCAAGTTTCTGTGGCTTATTTGTTGTGCCATAGTTTCTGATAACTCGTTTTTGCTACTGATGTCTTTTTCAAATTGGTTGAGTTCTTGGGTAAGTTCGCCAATGGCTTTTTGCACTTCGTCCATATTTGGCTTTTCGGGGGTTGCTCTTTGCACTTCATCAATTCTTGAAGGAATAGATTCAAGTTCGCCTTTTATTTTGCTTTTCTTGGCTGCATATTCCTTTTTCAGTTCGTCAAAGGATTTCTTCTGATTAACGGAAATATCAATGATTTCTTGCAATGTGTTGTCTTTAGCAAGTATCATATCGTTGTTTATTTCTCCCGCCATACCCATCAAGATTTCTCTACGTTCTTGCCATTTCAATTTCTCGTTAAAATATTGGCAATTCGATAGGACTTTGAAAAGTTTTTCGGGAACAATTTCGTTGATTTTATTTTGAAATTCGGCTTGTGAAAAAGGCACAGAGTTGTAATAA
>JBAXCL010000136.1:0-2780 GCA_037141515.1 archaeon | reverse complement strand
TGCTGTGTTGCATAATTACCGTTTGGTAATTATGACGTATGCTGTTTTGCCTAAGTGTTCTTTTATACAATCTACTTTTGCCCCTGTTCCGTATGGGGTTACTTTTTTTTGATAGAATCCTATTACTTCATCTTTGAGTTCAAGTTTCCCTTTGTTTATTTGTATGTATCGCATTTTATCACCTTATTATAATATGTATATATACATATTATAAATATATTGGTTGTTTTCTTTAATGGTGGTTTTGTTTGAGTGGCAAGCGTAAGCGTTGGGGTAAGAAGTTTGTTGATAAAAGGAATTGGAAAGAGGCAAATGGCCGTTTGGTTCGGCACGGAACCATGCTGGTCAGCGTTAATTTTTTAGAGAAAGAAAAAGAAGTTTTGAAAGAAATGAATTGTGGAAAGGTCGGCAGACCTTTTCAATACATTAATCCGTTGTTTGAGTATGCTGGATTGTTGCATTGTTATTTGCGTTTGCCTTTTAGGCAAACGGAAGGATTGTTGATTGGTTTTTCTGAAAAAGAACCGTTGTTGAAAAAGCCTGATTTTTCAACAATCAATCGCAGATTCAATTCTTTGCCAACAAAAATACAACCAAGAAAAACCAAAGATGGTTTTACGATTATCATTGATTCAACAGGCATCAGCACAACCAACCGAAGTGAATGGATGAGAAAAATTCATCGAAAAGGAAAAATCGATGAATGCAAAGGATTTCTCAAACTGCACGTTGCTATTGATGAAGAAACCAAAGAAATTTTAACAGCCGAAATAACAACAGAAAAAGTGGGTGACAATAAAAAATTCAACGAACTCGTTGAAGGTTCAATTAACAATACTGGAAAAAAGGCATCAAAAATCAAAGCGGATGGATCATATCCAACATATGAAAATTATGAATTACTGCACGATTTAGAAATAGAACCCATAATCAACATACCAGACAACGCACTGACCGGATTGCCAGAAAACAAATACACAAACCGAAGAAGAAACCTAGAATTACCTTTGCGAACCAAACATGCAAAAGAACAACTAAAAAACAAGAAAAAATGGCGCAAAGAAAAACAATACGGCAAACGATGGGGGATAGAAACACTATTCTCAACCGTCAAACGCCGATTCGGGCAATACGCCCAAGCAACCAACTACCCCAACATGCAACACGAGCAAAAATTCAAACTACAACTATACAACCAGTTGTTGTAAAAACAACAATTTTACATTTTGAGCCAACAAGCTCAAAACAAAACAAGAGTTATGCAACACAGCACCCAACCTTTGAATTTAGTTAAGTATTTAAAACAAATGCAAACTAATCTTAACCTGGTTATGAAAATATTAAAGTCAAAGCTGTTTGTATCAGTTTTCATTTTGATCTTGGCAATAACAATCATTTTGAATTTTATAGTTCCTGTTGGAATGATGTGCCCGATCTGCGTTGAAGGAGGTACTTGCCCCCCCTGCCAAAATCTTTATATGTATAATTCAAACCCTTCGCCACCAGTTCTTGTAATTGATTTGATAATTTCTTTTGTTCTATCTCTAATAATTGTTTTTGCAATCCGAAAATTTTCAAAGAAAGTCTAATTTTCATAGTTGCTGTCAAGATTATTTGAATAAGAAGTTAGTCATTGCGTATGATACACCTTCTTTTACCATGGGTGGCAATTATATCATTAATACTTATTTCCTTAACTGACCAAGCTGCGTCTACCATATCCATTGGAGCATAATAAATTGAAAAATTTTTGTTAAAATCAAAATTATTTTCATCATAGAGCCCCATCAAATACATTGCAAATGGGTGATATTTCTGTGGTTCTGTGGAGGCTTTATCGCCTACTCTATAAGAATCATCCCCATTTGGAAGCCAGTAATGTGCGCCCATAGGTTCACGAGACCCTACGGGGGCATCTAACCCCATATAAAAATGGATGCCATCTTGGATGATGCCTAAATTTAGGTTGTTATTGTCTGGCACAAAGTTATCCCCTATATAACAGCACCATTGGTGTCCAAGTTCATGCAAATCAGGTGTGCTTTGTTGAGTAATATTTGGATAAGCGTAGAAGCTTATTCCAAGCAGTTTTTTTACATTTAAATCAGGCGCAAGAACAGGATTAAACATGCCTCCAAGAGGGGGAGAACCTAACCCAACAATTCTATTTTCAAAAATTTTATGCTGTGTTTGTTCAGGGCTAAAATCTTGCGTTGCAAAAATAGTTATAAAATCAAAATTGTCAGGATTAGTTTTGTAAAAATCATTTACAATACTTTCCATTGGATAAACTTTTTGATTTCCATAATCAATTCCACTAAGTTCATCTTTAGAGTAGGTGGTTATAGGATAGCTTGTATTCATTGTAGCCAAACCATAAGTTCCAGTATAAAATGCATTTGGAAAAGCAGTCCTTATTGAATTTAAATTATTCACCAAATCGGTTGTTATTTCTGGACGGTTATTAGCTACTAAAATGAATGCCATGGAATAATTTTTTTCTTCACATCCGTTTAAAATAATGAGCGGACAATCATTTACGCAATTTGCTGTGGTTTCACCAGAGTTTACATTACATACTCCATTTCCGCACAAACTTGTGGGCAGACAATCTCCACCATTACTTATTGGACAATTTTGGGGAGTTTCTCCAATTTCACAAACGCCATTCCCACAAACAGGCGGTTTAACACAACCAAAAATTAATAGTAATAGTGCAAAACAAAAAAACAAAATCATAATTTTTTACCTCTATGGCTGAAAATAAATCATTATCAATG
>JBAXCL010000135.1:0-2790 GCA_037141515.1 archaeon | reverse complement strand
GGAAAGCCTCAGTTTAAAAGCGGAAAGCCTCAGTTTAAAAGCGGAAAGCCTCAGTTTAAAAGCGGAAAGCCTCAGTAAACTGGAAAAACTCAGATACACTACTACAGATTTGCGGAAAAGTGTCTTTGAATTAGCCGCGCCGTCCGTGAGCCGCCGCTTTTAACAAAATAATTAGGACTCGTTGCTTAATCTTATAAAAAACGGGTGATTGCTCCTTGCGTGGGAGTAATCACCCTGGTTTTATAAAAATAAATCTGGGTTAATCGCAGAAAATAGGTTTTTTGGCAAATGCACTTACCTTTCTGACCTTTTAATTAAACAAAATCTTTGAAAATGGTAATTGGAAGGAACAAAATCTAGCGATTTTGAATTGTTTGGAGCATACCTTTACAAAAACTGGGCACTTAGTCCCTGTAAGTTTATAAAAAGCGATAGGTTACTCCCCAATGTCATTAAGTTAAGGATCTTGTATTGAAATCAGAAGAGTTAAAGTTGTCGAAACATCAGTATTTGTTAACCTAAACTCAAATTGAACTTACTTTCTTTTCAGGATCCTATCTTAAGTAAGCATTTTTGCTTTTTCGCATGCAGCAAATAAACGGATAAGAATTATCTGCTGCAAGAATTGATGTTTCTAGTAAAAATATGTTATGCTACCCTATAGTTGAAGCTAACCGCAGTTCTCTGTTTAATTTTGCGTTGGTCAGTTCTTCCTTCACGGATAGGTGAAATGTTTTTCTTGATCAGAGTTTCAACATCAGGTGGAGACGCACCACATCTAAAGAAATATTTACAAACTTGTATAGCAAGAGTGAAGTTGGCCTGGTAACCGTACTTTGTAGCTTTTTGCTTAATGATTACGTGAAGAGTAATTAATTCACAAAAATTATACATGACAAGCCTTGCGAATACTTCTTGGTAAATGTGCTCCACCTTTTTTGAATGAAAATAATTTAGGCCAATGACATATTTCAATTCTCTAAAGGACGTTTCTATGCCCCACCGCAAATGATAAATATGCTTGATTTCAGAGGATGAAAACTCTGAAGCAGCGACGTTTGTAATAACAGTCTGATAATTATCTTCACAGGTTTTAAACCGCACAACCCTAAATTCAATAGGGATGTATTCGGTTTGTTTTAGCTCAAAAAAATTAAAGGCCGATTTTGAGGGTATAACCCTGTATGTTTGGGGATTAGATCTAATTTCTTTTGAGCTTTTATTTGTTAAAATTAATCGTATATTCTCGTCAAATTCACCTGTCTTAGGTAAGTTTAGGTTTGAAAGAATTCCTCTGCTGGTTGTATCCTTAACCCTAATTACATATTTCCATCCTTTTTGTTCAATGTGTGCAAATACATTGAAACTTTCATAACCTCTATCAGCAATAACTAACACCTTTTCCTGAAGACTTGAATTATCAACCATGTCACAAAGTGATTTGTATTCATTTATTTTCTTGCGAGGCTGAATGCAGGCATCAATATAAAGTTTATTGCATAAATCATACATTGCATTAAGATGAATGAGATTGTAGCCTTTTCCGTTTTGATGGTAGGAATTAAAATATGTTTCAGCGTCATTAGGATTATGATAAATATGAAAGTCAGAACCATCCACTGCAAGAAGTCTATATCCTTTATGAGTTTTTAGATTATCAAACGAACCCGTAAACTTATCAAGTAAATGTTTGAATGCACTTGGTAGAATTTTGCCTCGTTGTTGAACGAAGGCAGATGTAGAAGCAGTCTCCGGATCATAATTAAAATAGTCTAAAAGTTCCTTTCCCAAGCTATTTCCACCCATTGATAAGAGCAAATTAATTACGGAATCAAATTTTAATTTTCTGTTTCTAATAAAATCTTTTTTAGGATCCTTAACAAATAGTTGTGGATTCAAAGCCATATCGCTAATTATTGAAGTCAGTGTATCCTTTACAAATAGCGGAAAGTCCATCGCTACGCCCCCTTGTTTTTTTCTACTTTCAAGGGGCTTCGCCACATTTTTTTGGAAACTTGTCAAGTGCTTTTTGGATTTTTCTTAAAATTTACATAAAAAAAGAGCAGGGTATGTCTTTTCAACATCCTCGACTCTTCTGATTTCAATACAAGATCCTTAACTTAATGACATTGGGGAGCAAGTACCCCTTTTTTGTAAAGGTATGTTTTGAACAATTCAAAATCGCAAGATTTTGTTCCTTCCAATTACTATTTCCAAAGATTTTGTATAATTAGAAGGGCAGAAATGTAAGTGCATTGGCCAAAAAGCTTGTTTTCTTCGATTTATCCAACTTTATTTTTATAAAATCTGGGGTCTTACTCCCCCGCAAGAAGTAAGCCGCAGTTTTTCATAAAATTTGGTAACGAGTCCCAATTATTTTGTTACTTGGCATCAATGTAATCTGCAACTGAAAGTGCAAGCACTAAATGCAAGTGATGCTAGAGGCTAATTTCTGTTAGGGGGTCACTTGGGCAATTGGGCACTTAGGCACTTGGGTACTTGGGCACTTGGGCACTTGGGTACTTGGGCTCTTGGGCACTTGGGCCCTCGGGGCTCTCGGGCACTTGGGCCCTCGGGGCTCTCGGGCACTTGGGCACTTGGGCTCTCGGGGCTCTCGGATGTGTTGCTAATTTGTTGCCGGGGAGTAACTTGCCATTTTTTATAAACATACCGGGAGCAAGTACCCCTTTTTTGTAAAGGTATGTTTCAAACAATTCAAAATCGCAAGATTTTGATCCTTCCAATTACCATTTTCAAAGATTTTGTTTAATTCGAAGGGCTAAAAGGTAA
>JBAXCL010000134.1:0-2865 GCA_037141515.1 archaeon | reverse complement strand
GTTTTAAAATCAAACAGCCTATCTGCTTTTAGCTTAGCCAACTGAGCATCAAGATGAATGTTGAAACCGGCAATGGTTGTTAAGAAGGAAATGCGTTTTTTGCCCCTTTGCTTAGAGTTTTCAATGCCGTAGTTATTAAGAACTCTGTTGTTAACTCGTTCGGCAGCCGTTCGCTCCTTCATCTTTTGTTTCCATTCTTCACTGCCACGAGGGATTTTAGTAAAAAGGCGTAAATCCCATTTTGGTTTTGTATATTTAACTCTGCCATAGGACGATTTAGAACAGCCTTGGCATTCGTTACAAAGGTTCGCTTTTTTTGTAAAACGAGGGCAACGCCATTTAAGACGGTGGCGATTAACACAATATCCATTATAAATCATCTTGTTACCGCTAATACAAATAGGTGTCCCATTTTCATCAACAGCTGTATTTTTTGGATATTTGAAATTACCTCTGTTTATAGAGTTAAGAGCAATTACAGCATTGATGTTAAAATGTTCTAACAGCTCATAAGTAGCATAATTATCACTTGCACTATCCGAAAGAAATGTATCCACAGTAAGAAAAGGATACAAATCCCTAAACTCAGCAATAGCAACCACAGCAGAAATACTATCGTGGCGTTTCGCATCAACAAGTCTTAGATAAAGAGGCAAGTCTAATTTGAGGTTCTTGTTGTATGTAGAGATAAAGTATCCCGTATACCCGTAGAACCATTGCTCTTTATGGCTATCCCAGCCCCAAGTTGCGTTTGGGTCTGAGAACTTGCGATTGCAATCACAGTGGTAATTGCCTATTGAATTACAATCGCAAGTCTTAACGCCATAAGACGAAGCACCTGTCTTAATACAAGTGCCATCGCCTGACACAGAGAGGGTTTGGTTTAAAAGTCCAAGCTCAAGAGAACGCTTAACGCAAACATCGGCAAAAATCTTTTGCAAAACAATTTCAGGACGAAAATTTAAACGCCTACCACCTATGATTTTGGAAGCAAGCCGAGCAACAATACCGGGTCTTTTTGGCGGTAGTTTAACCCCTTTGCCCACCTTCTTTTTAGGTTTGCGTTTCTTAGCTTTATGGCGAGGGCGTTCATCTAATTTGATGATACGATTGATTAAATCATAGTAAGATGCCAGAGAAGGCAAAGTATCAAATGTAAAACCACAAATTGTCCTGAGCACAAAATTGTTCTGTAACTTAATGAGCCATTTATCAAGAGTATAATGCATATGGTTCATCAAGATAAAGGAACGAAAGAGTTGAGGTTGGTTTTTAGAGGGTCTGCCTGTAATGGAGTAAAGCGGCGCTAAAATTCCTTTTAGGGGGTCAAGGTCTAAGATGTAGAGCTTTGAGATTTCTGTTTCGTATTCAAAGAGAGCAGAAGGGTTGACACGAGCCAAG
The DNA here is from genome assembly GCA_037141515.1 of archaeon. GTDB lineage: Archaea > Iainarchaeota > Iainarchaeia > Iainarchaeales > JAAZKV01 > JAAZKV01. Next base: position 1,464 of record JBAXCL010000134.1, on the reverse strand, counting down.
CTTGACAGCTCGTGAACAACAAAGTCTTGGTAATCCTTGTGTGGTTGCCAAAAACCAAGCATAAAAAACCACCTTCAATGTTAAGATACAGCCGATAAAAGTCTGTTCTTAGCCATTATTGGGGCTTTTTGAAAAAGTCAAGTGTTTTTGTGAAATTTCTTCATTTTTTTGAAAGTTTTTTCACAAAACAAGTATCAATTTTGATGTGAACTTTGGAGGTAAACAAAAAGTGCCTGCTTTCGCAAACACTTGTAAATTGTAGCTTTCAGAGTTTTCGAGGGAACTAATATTGTTTTAGGAGGAAAAAAATATTGCATAATAATAACACTTCGGAAGAACAAAGAGCTTTTCTTGTTGCGGTTGATACAAAGGAATACGATATAGATGTTTCATTAAATGAGCTTATTGAGTTAGCACTTACAGCAGGTGCGACAGTAGTTGGAACGGTTGTACAAAATCTTAAAAAAGCCAACTCTTCAACCTTTGTTGGAACGGGCAAATTAGAAGAGATTAAGGAATTTTGCACAAATAACGATATTGATTTAATAATTTTTGACCGTGAATTATCGCCAACACAAATTAAAAATATAGAAAAATATACTGGATTTACGATTATTGACCGTACTATGTTAATACTTGATATTTTTGCACAAAGAGCATTAACAAAGGAAGGCAAGCTACAGGTTGAAGTTGCACAACAAAAATATTTATTACCACGACTAATTGGGTTGGGGCTTTCCCTTTCTCGTCTTGGTGGTGGAATTGGTACTCGTGGACCTGGTGAGTCAAAGCTTGAAACTGACCGTCGTCATATTAGGCGAAGAATAGATTTTTTGAATGTTCAATTAAAAGAGCTTGAAAAGCAAAGAGATATTTTAAGAAGTAAACGCAAGAAAAATGATGTAATTACAGTTGCAATTGTAGGCTATACAAATGTAGGTAAATCAACGCTTTTAAACGCTTTAACTAACTCAGAGGTTTTAGCAGAGGATAAGCTCTTTGCAACACTTGATTTAACTTCACGTTCATTAGAGCTTCCCGATGGTAGAGAAGTGATTTTAATTGATACAGTTGGTTTAATTCGTCGCTTGCCACATAATTTGATTGAAGCCTTTAAATCCACGCTTGAAGAAGCTGTTTCGGCTGATATAATTCTTTGTGTTTGCGATGTATCCAGTGAAGAAGTTAAGACTCAAATTGAAGTAACTGGGGCGTTACTCGAAGAGCTTGGAGCAAAAGACATCCCTATTATTACTGTATATAACAAATGTGACAAATTAGAGCATAAACTATTCGAGTATAAAGAAAATTCTGTTTCAATAAGTGCCAAAACTGGCTTTGGACTTGATTTACTAAAGAAAACCATTGCTAATAATTTAAGTGATGCACATCAAAAAATGAACCTTAAAATTCCCTATGAAAGCTTGGCTATTTTATCGGAAATTAGAGAATTCGGAAAAATAC
>JBAXCL010000133.1:0-2869 GCA_037141515.1 archaeon | reverse complement strand
TCAAATTTTCCTGATTCTAAATTAAAAGCAAGTTAGAATTAAGTTAATCCTTTAGTGTGCAACATCTCGGAGGATGATTATATTCATATTCTCGCCTGGGGGCAATACTTTGTAGCTTGCGAAGGCATTAGTAAAATTCACTTCGTTAGAGCGCCTTGGCAGCATGGCAAATGTAAAAGAATTTGCTATGTCTTCCATGTTGCAAACATTTTATGTTTGTGACACCAAGCAATGTTGCAAATGCTTGGCATTTGCGACACGTCGCAAAACGCATAGTTTTGCAACGAACCCTTGGTTCTGCAATGAAGCAAATGCTTTGGTTGGCACTCTTGTAGGGTAGTTCATTAAAGTTGAATTTTATGCAATAAGTTTTGCAGTGTCGGGGTTAAGTTTGATGGTTGCGTTATTAATTAATAAAAGTGGTGCGCCGTCTGAAGCCTTAATTTTATTAACTGTGATTAAAAGGTGCTGCAATACAAATCTTGGTACTTGTTGCAGTGCGTGAATTTCATTTACTGGCGCTGTATAATTTTGGGATAATAACACACGTTCTAAAATTTTTTTTAAGCCCTTATATTCATCTTGGGCAAGACCGTTTTGATTAAAAGAATTGATTACCTTGGTTTCAAATATAAAGCGCTTGTTTTGAGACTGGCCTAAAATTTTTCGCATATTTATTAAAGCTGTTTCGGCTCTTTGTTGCGTGCGAAGTAGGGGGATTTGTTCTTTTGCTTCAGAAGACAATTGGGGTATTTTATTTCTTCCACCTCCCCTAAATCGATTTGCAACATTATCAATATCTGGTTTTGTCCGAATCGCTGGCGCCATTGCGTTTGCAGTTCTTATTGCATCAAGTTTAACGCCAAGTGCATTCATAATTGCTTTTGGCGGATATTTGAATGTCATGTCGAAGTTTCTTACTGCAAGCAAAAGCCGCATATCACTTCTTTTAGGGTGCACATTTAAATTAGATCGCGCATTTTTCTCAAGTTTTTGTCGATCAGTTGGGTTAAGTAAAGACCGTTCCCAATCCAATGCAGTATATCGATTAACCCCAATTATTTCTGCAGCTCTACTAATTGATAATTTCTGGTTTCTTCGAAGTTCCAAGTATCTTTTAACAGCATCTGGAAACTTGGTCGACAGTCTTAGTGACTTTGCACGACGCGCATAAGACTTATTCCCGTTTTTTGCATTAAGAAACACTGCGAGTCGTCTAATTCTAGTTTCCGCCACTTTGATATTTGGAGTCGAAAGTCTTCGGGCAATTTCAGCTCTTGTGGCGGGGTTTTTTGCAAGTAAGTCACACGCTTTGGAAAACACTTTAAAGTCGAGTCTATTAACTGGTCTTTGATGTCTGTAATAAGAATCATAAATTGTGCGTTTATCTGTTATGCCTTGGTTATTCATTCACTAGAGTTATGTGTCGAAGATATTAATTAAGATATCTTGCAGGGTTTGAAGTAAGAAGTTATTAATTGCAAGTCTTTCGAGGGGGGATTTTGCTTTTAAATTCCGCCAACAGACTAACTTATATTTTCGAAAAACATTATTCCTAAATGCCAAGAGTTAATCACAAAAAAATTGCCGAAAGTAAAATCGATCATTTGTTTAATCAGGGCGTAGAAAACCATGTCTTTGAATTTGTTTGGGCGTTGAATTTATATCGAGGGCGTGTAAGAGCGCGCGGGGGCTCAATTAGGGAATTGTTTAGAACCTTTAGAGATGGCCAAGCAGTTGCAGACCTAAATCATGTGTTAACATCAAATGGTCAAAAACCTTTGAACGAAGCAGAATTAAGGGGGTTGTTGTTTCATAAAATTAGGCAAAAGTGATTTGAATGAAACAAAAGCAATCTGGCGCTCGCATAGCTCGAGAACTCTTTCGTGAGCAAGTCTTGCGAGGGGGAGTTAACGTTTATTATCAAGAAATCCTTCTAGAAGTAATAATTTATATTTGGGATAGGTCTAATTCTAGGGGTTGTTAAGATGAAGGGAAGGCAAAGACGATTAAAATATTTTGAACACCGTGCCGAAGCTTTTAATGTAGCAATATCCAAAGGCGAAGGCTTTCGTGAAACTACTATGAATGAACGCGCAGTTAAAGTTGGTAAAGGAAAACATAAAAGACTTATTTTAAAACGTACTGTGCATTATAACACTTTGGCTAACCCGTTAATGAAATTTATCGAAGAATTAGAAATTAACCCTGCTGAAACGTTCACTCTTGTGAAACTTGGATTCAGCCCTAAATTTAACATACAAGAATATCTTGATAAGCCCACCGCAGAAATGCTTTTTCACTTCTTTCAGAGAAGATATTTGAAAAAAAGCGAGCGAACTCTAAAGCAATCAAGATTAGTTGAAGAAGCATTGAAATGTAAACGCTTTATTAATCAAAATAAAAAAATATCTTTTAATTTATTAAAAAAAGCTCTTGAAGAATTAGATACTAGGGCCCACAAAGACAATTCTCAACTACATAATTTTCCAACTGCTGCAGTTAATATCATTATTATGGGACAAAACAGAGACGGAAAGCTAAGACTAGCTTTAGCGGATTATTAAGGGGTGATTTGAATGGAAAACGAAATTAATTTGTTAGATTAGAATGTGCGCGATCCCGCTTTCACATTGTGCAAGTCTTTCGAGGGGGGATTTTTATACTTGTTTGTTCTATTCTTAGTAAGGTGTTAATTTGGGAAAAATCGCTTTGACTTTAATTGCTTTGTTTTTTTTAGGGTTTATTTTTGGGTGCACCCAGTTAAATATCCAAAATATAATTCCTAATAATCAGTCAAATGGTGTTGATGTGAATGGTGTTGATGTGAATGGTGTTGATGTGAATGGTGTTGATGTGAATGGTGTTG
>JBAXCL010000132.1:0-2920 GCA_037141515.1 archaeon | reverse complement strand
AGGCTATGGCAAGTGCGGGATTAGATTGCTGCTCAACTGTCAGCCAGCACAAATGCATGTAAAGATTTCAAATGTTTCAACGTAGACGCAAACCCGCATTTGCTATAGCGTTTGTTATGCACTGGGCTTTGTTGAATTCTCCAGTTTCTTCTTCCTGAAATACTCAACAATCTCTTCTTTTGTCATTTTGGAGAGCTTTTCACTCAATTTCTCTCGCTGGTCACGCATGAATTTTACTGCGTCAAATGTTTTCTTAGCTGTTGTCTTCATAGGTCATAAAGTCTCTGGGTGAACGAATTTCTAATTCTTTGTAGCCATTCTTGATGTTAATTGCATTATAGCCGCGAATTCTCTGGACATTCACAATATGTTTGAAATTCCAGCTAATCAAATAGTCCGCACGGTTTATTGTTGCCAGGGCAATGTGTAGGCAGTCTGCAAAACTTGTCTGGCCGACAACTTTCTCTGCAATGTACTGAGTTGCTAATTCAACCGCTTCGTCGTTGGTTTCCATAAATTCGGTGTTCTCAGCCCTTAAACTTGTAACAAGTTTCTTAACTCTCTCAGGAGCAGAACTTAGCTCGTCTTGAGTAACAGCAGAGAATAAAAGTCTAAATTCTCCATTCTGAAGTCTCTCAAAAAGCGGTCTCGTGAATTCGGAAAATTCCTCGTCGAAATAGCCGCCAAAAACTGAAGTGTCGATATAAAGTCTTTGTTTCATGCTATAAAGGTAGTAAAAATCTCTGAAATTTTGTCAATAAATATAGTAATAAGATTTTATCGTTTTATATAATAAGCGGCAGACATAAGATACTTTTCTTATGTCTTACCCCTTATTATATTTTGCTTTTCAATTGCTTTGCAAACTAAAATTCTCTTGAAGCACAATTTAATGAAGAAGAGCGGAACTCTATCTTCTTAATATTCAACTTTTCTTTCAATAATTCATAAAATACTGTGCAGAACCATTCGCAAGTAGATGGTCCTTTACTTACAGCTACTCTACTTTCTGGAAAAGATTTAACCAATTCATGGTTGAGAGCTTTTGCAGGCGTCCCAAATCTATTTGTTGTACCCTTCATTCCTGTTTGCTCATATCCTTGCAAAACTAAATCAAGCAAGGGATCACCTTCTTGAAAAATCGTTGCATGCATGAAGTTGTCGGCTACTGCCCATGCTAATTTTTGTGCTTCTTTTACCGGATAAGCATAATTGTGATTGTTTAAATCGCCTTCAATTTCTATAGTTAAATAACCCGAGTGTCCATGAAGATAACTTGCTTCTCCCGGATAATTCATAAATCGGTGTGCATACTGGAAATCCAATTTCACAATTGACCTGTACTTGTTGTTTGACATAATAAACTCCTTGTTTTATTTATTTTTATAATTGTAATACATTATAGTTTTAAAGTCAACTTTTTTATAAAATCAACACATTTATAACTTCTTACTAATCTCCCCTCCAAATTGCCGATAACGGTTTGCGGCTTGGCGTAGTGGCGGATTTTCAGCACAAAAGTTCAATCGAAGAACTGCACTTGAACCTACCACATAACTGTCATACGAAGCACTGCACCCGCCATTACGCCAAACCGCTGTTATGCCCAGTGCTTTATTCAGTCTATGCAAACATTGCCATTTGTCCATTGTTTACAGGTGTCATTTCGTTAATAAAACTGTCCCACAAGTCAAGTGTCAAATTGAATTGATACTTTTTATTAAGCGTTTCAAGTTCTGTTTGCAGGTCGGCTTTGCCAATTTGTTTTGATAATTCTAAAAGGTCAATTCTCATTAGAACATCCTTTGTAAATGTCCTTTTAGCGTCTGGAAAAGTTACTGATTGTAAAAACTGAACTGTCTTGTCGGAGTTTAAAAGAATTAAAGCATAAACAGCAAATTCTATTTTGTCAAAACCTATTAAATAACAAGTGTCGTCAAGCATTACAGGCTTGTTGTCCTGTGGCAGAATAAGCGTAAAATGAAAGGTCTTGTAAAGTCCTGATATGGCAACTTTGAAAGGTTTGAAGGAATAGTCGCCAATACCAAATATTGAAAACAAAGGTTTATTATTGTAGATACTTGATTTTCTTGCATCAAAATTTGCTTGATGCTGTGTCAAATATTGATATGTTTTCGGATATTCAGTTTTGATGTATTTAGTTTCCTGTCCTACTTTCTTTTGAGTAACAATCGTAAATTTTCGTGTCTGATTGATTACTGTGTTTTTAAGGTCAGAACTTTTGAGAATACCGTAAACTAAACCGTCTTCCAATTTCACTTCTTCGTTCAGTCCGTTTACATAATGTCCGTTCACATTGTCTAACTCCATTACAGTAGAGCAATCGTGTTTTAAACCTTGTCGCCAAACAAATGGACATTCACCATCAATTTCTTTTGTATGAATATAAGTGTCAATGTTTGAAACAAATTTGTCGTTCAACCAACCGAATTTTAGTTGAGATTTTTGATTGTTGTAAAAATCAAATTCTGAGCAATCAAATGTCGGTTTTGAATTTAGTTTACAATAAAACAAAGCTGCTTCTACTGAAACATTAAACTCCTTTTTGCTGTCAATACAATTTTTTTCAATAGCTGAAATCTTGTAATGATTTTTGTTTTGGTCAAAGACAATGTTTTTGATAACAGAATTTTTTACCAATAACAATAAATCACCTTTCATATTTTGAAAGGTTTCAATCATAGTAAGCGTAATAAATTCAGCAATGTCAAAATTGCCTTTTCCTGTCATTGCGTCTAAACCACTATGATTTTTGAAATTCGTTTTTTTAGGAAGATTGGTTGAATTTAAACTACCCAATTTTGAATTGGTTACCCAAGGTGGATTACCAATTACTAAAATATCATTCGTAGAATGCTCCTTTGCTATCGTTTTGAAGTCGTAGTCGAAAACATTACAA
>JBAXCL010000131.1:0-2970 GCA_037141515.1 archaeon | reverse complement strand
ATTCTATTGCAGGTTTATTTTTTACCCCAACAGCAAGAATCGCAAGCGACTTTGTTTTAGGAAGCGAATCAAGCGCAAACTTCATTAACAAAGCAGCAACGCCGTGATGACGATGCTTTGGATGAACAATAAGACTAGTAAACTCCACTCTGTGCTTATGAAGACCTTTTGCAAAAAGTACCCGAACGTGACCAATAATTTTTCCATCCTTAAGCGCAACAAAACGAAAATCCTTTCCTGCTTGAGTAGCTGCAATTTTTTTTTGAACACTTGCGCGCTTCCAATGAGGAAAAAGAGAATGAAGCTCATCAACTGTATTAAGGCTTATTTCGCCAAGCTTTAAAAAATCCAAATTTTCTTCCATAAAATTCACTACGTTAAAATAATTTATTTAATCAAATAATTTAAATTACATTTCCAAAGTAAAGTAAACTAAAATTATTACTTTGCTAATTCACTCCTTTTAACCGGCGCAAGCCTATCACGCTCACTCTTGTCCTTTGAATCCCCAACTTTATTCGTTCTATGCGTTCGAGAAACATCAATAATAAAATTATTATGAATAATGTCTCTTCCAATCAAAACCGAGTAAGGCATTCCTTCTCTATCCTCTAGATTAACTCCAGTCTTTATTTTTTTTCCTTTAACAATAATAATGGCTTCAGCTATTGCTCTGCGCATATAACCCCTTGAAGAATTAGCACTTTTTACTCTAACACTTGAAATAATCGGGCCTATTCCTGCTTTAGCTGCAGTTTTAACATCAATACTTGTTCTTGTTGCGCCAGTATCAAACAAAGCTTTCTTTGTAACAGCCCCCTTTCGCCCTTTAACTATAACAAGCTCTACCAAACCAATTACTTTCTTAATTGCCAACAAAATCACTTCAGGAATAATTAGGAAACCCGAATTATTAACCCTTTTGGTGAGGTATTTGCACAAAAATAAGCACAAATTACAACCCGAAAAAATCACTCGTGGGGAAAGCCTTTTATTTGCGTGCATCTACAAAAGCAATTTGTAGTTATGAAAATACTTATAGTGGCTGAAAAGAAAAAACAAGTAAAACCCTATTTGGAGGCTTTCGCCAACCGAGGGATTGACGCAACATACTTACGCGTATCAAAAATTACTTTAGTAAGCAAAACGAACAAAACAACAATTAAATCACTCGGAGAAGAAATACCAATTTATGATGCAGTATTTATTCAAACAAGAACTAGCCTCGCACCATTCATTGAACCCCTTTTAGAGGAACTTGAAACGCTAAACAGCTACGTAACAACAAAAAAAGGATCATACTATATAGGATGGAACGAAGCATATCAATTTGTCACCCTTGCGCTAGCCCAAATACCAACTCCAAAAACAATTACTACAGCTTCCGCAAAAAATATTGAAAAAGTTTCAAAGAAAATATCATACCCTGTTTCTGTGAAAACATTCCTTGGAAAAAATGCCCAACAATCGCAAATCATCCACAGCGCAAGCGAATTAAACAGTTTTGTTAGAAGCATAAAAACAGATATTGATGCGTTTTTAATACGCGAATTTTTTGAAGGGGATGTTATTTCAAGCGCAGTTATTGGAAACAAATTATTTTCTGTAAAAAGAAAATATATGGAAGATAAAGTTACTGAAATTAGAAACGGTTTATTCTACAAACTAAGCGAACACGACCACGAAACCGTAGTACATGCTGCAAAAGCCTGCGGATACGATATTGCGCGAGTAGATATTGTGAAAGGACACGTAATAAAAGTAGACCCGCTAATTGAACTTGAAGACTTCAACTTGGCGTGCTCAGACAACATTGAGGAATACGTTGCTGAATTTTTAACGGACAAAGCAACTAAACACGCACACAAACCAAAAGCCAGCGCTGATTTTTTAGGAATTAGAAAATTTCTGCAAAAAACTCCATTAAAGGATGTGTTTAAGTGACTCATAAAAAAAGCCTTTTAATAATTGGTTCAAAAACTTATAAAAAGTCCACAGTCAATATGATGCTAGAAGAAGCAAAAAAAAGATTTGACTCAGTACTATTTGTCCCAGTTGATAAAATACAACTACAAACTTCCCAAGGAAATGTCGGACTATTTTATAAAGGAAAAAATCTACTTGCGTTTGACGCAATATATCCACGCGTGTCATCAAGAGACCTATTCCTAAGCGAACCAATACTAAAAGCCATAGAAAGCAGCGAAGCTTACTGCCCAGTAAGCCTTGAAGCATACCAATTTACAAACAATAAATTTTATACTTCACAAAAACTTTCAAATACAGGCATACCCGGAGTACTTTCCACACTCTCAATATCTCCAAAATACGCAGATTATGCAGTAAATGAAACAGGATACCCATTTGTAATGAAAATAATTTCAGGATTTGCAGGCAAAGGAGTAGTACTGGTTAACTCAAAAGAACAAATGGAAAGCATACTAGATGCAATACACCTGTTCGAAGAATTTATCTGCACCCAACGCTTCATAAAAGGAAAAGATTACGATGTTCGATGCTACGTTATAGGCGATTATGTTATTGCAGTAAAAAGAAAATGCAAAAAAGGTGATTGGCGGGCAAACATATCACGCGGAGGAAGCGCAAGCCTTGTTAACCCAAATCAAGAAATGCTTGAAGTCGCTAAAAAATCAGCAAAAATCCTAAAAATGGATGTGTGCGCAGTAGACTTAATGGAACTAAAAAACAAATGGGTTGTAATCGAAGTTAACTTTATGCCAGGGCCATTTAGAAAATTCCTTGGAACAACAGTTGTCCAAGAATGGATAAGATTATTATCAGACAGACTTGACCAGAAAAGATTTCCTGGAAAAGAAACTAATTAAATTAAATAATTTCAATTTTTAATTTAATAAAGCAATTATATGTTTAAATTAAATAACTACGCATTACTTTTTATTAAATTAATTAATTTTTCTTAGATTTTAATAGTTTTTGCATAAAATTATT
>JBAXCL010000130.1:0-2976 GCA_037141515.1 archaeon | reverse complement strand
TTTGCGACTAGCAAAGGACAACAGTTTGTTCCTTTAATTATGTCCTTCGCTATTAAATTAATCACCTTGCAAAATTAGGTTTAACCAAAATCACGTTTAACTAAAACTAGGTTTAACTAAAATCATTTTTAATTACAAGCATTAATTAATTATTTAATGATTGCTCTCGCATTTTTCTGCGTTCACTAATAACTAAATTTTTTAAGTCAGCGTAATTTTTATTCCCCAAAACTCGTTTAAGTTTTAACCCAACTATATCATGCAACGCCGTAAGAAAACGCTGATCAATAAAAATTATTTCTGAATTAGTAGATGCTCGCCCCCTAAGCGCAAACTCAGCATCTCGAATTACGCCCTCAAGAGACTTGACTGAAGGAGGTTTATCTTTTGCAGTAAATCGTGCGTCGGCAACTGAGTCACTATTGACACTACGTTGAACATCGCATGTAAGTTCACGTAATGCCTCCAAAAATCCAGGAGTCTCACCAAAAAGACTGTTTGCAACTGCCCCCCGCTCAGTTTTTGCTTCTTCTAATTCACTTTTCATAAAACGAAGAAGCAAAATAGCAGTTTCGCGAGTTGCTGCGGCAGTATGCGTATCTTCCCCAAGTATTGCAACAGCTTTTCGTATTCTGTAAAGTGTTTTTACTTCAGCAGCTTTTCTTCCCCTTACGCCCAAAGCATTCATTCGCTTTGCCCTAATTTGAGCAATTAGTCTTTGTTCTCGCATAAATTCTCTTGAAAATGGTAAAGAGTGTCCTTTAGGAATGCCACGAATAGTTTTAATTTGTGGTCTTCGCGCGTCGCCATTATTTGAGAATACCATAACAAAACTATACAATTTAAAATTTATAAATACTCCACAAGGCCAATAATGACATATTAGCCCAATTTGTACAAAATATACTATTACACACCTAATGAAGAAATATTAACCCAAAAATAAAACCCTTTGCACAAATAATCTAAATCCCTCACACACTGCAAGGAATATAAGCTGCACGTTTCACAACTTATCTGGTGGGAAGATGTTATTTGTTAGGAAAATAGTAGAAGAAAATGTAGGCAACAAAGAAGAGGACACAGTAACTGAATTAACTGAATTAGTCCAAGTAAAAGACGCAATTGATAAGTTAAACGGCGAAACAATAACCGGCGTTGTTCTTGAACGCGATAAAGACAATTTGATGATTATTGGCGGCGGAAAAGACAATAAGTATGTTGTTCACGCAGAAGTTAAGGGAACCATGTATGTTATGGCAAACAAATTCCCAATAACAAAACCCCCTGCAGAAGTTATTGTTGGTGGAAAAAAAGGAACTTACGAATCAAAAAGAGTTATGGGGCTTTCAATGGTTTTAGAAGCCGCAAAGCATTTCGGTAGTCGCGGAGCACTTGCGCAAACCTTCAATTGGGAATCACCCTAAACAAAATCGAATTCTAATTTTTTATAACTCTCGCCGAGGTTTATCGGCTAAATAATTTTTATTTTTTTTCAAACAAAATTCTTGTCCAACTATATGTGAACTCCATAAAGAATAAATACTAAAAAGAGCTAAAATTAACTTAGCCCAAATAAAGCAATCCTGAAGTCAAAACGGACTAATAGCCTCCTAGCATTTACCGTTTTGACGCAGGCCTTGCTCAAAAACCAAAAGAATTAATTTCGACGCAATAGTGCCCCACTTACTAACTCAACTAAATCTATTGAGTTCACTTCACCGACCTAGGGAATCCGTTAGCATCAATAGTAAAAACGTGTAAAGCATTCTGAGTGCAGTAATATTCACTCCCTTCCTGCCGCAGACGCACAGTAACCATTTTGGCACCATAGCACTTCGGACAAAAGTAATTCTCTTTCCCATATTCCATCTTCCCACAACCTAAGAACGCATTATCACAAACAAAGCATTTCTTAGCCATCTTAACAAAAAAACTTCTTTTAAACAAATGCATTACGACTACAAATTATTTTTCACACAATGAATTAACCAAAAACTAATTAATTTATCTCCCCCCAAAAATAATCTCAAACATACTTACTTGTGCCAAGAAAGTATTAGCATTCAACCCCCAATTTCACATTAAGCCCTTTTGATGAACCTGGTTGACAAAGTTTCCTGTAAAGCTTGCGGCCGACAGGAGCGTTATGTTGAATACTCGATTAAAAAAGAATTTTACTTTACTATAACCGACACGTGGATTTGCAACACGCCTTACAGAACAGTAGATAACCACAAATTGAACAAGAAATTCGCAAGTAAGTAGAAACTATAATTAAAGTTGACCATGCTAACTAAATTGTTAAAAAATATTTTCCCAACCTACGCGAATATAATACCCTGTTCACACGTTATTATTATGGATACTACTACTAAAAAATCAAAAAAACAATTTCTTGAACAGACTACTGTTCAGCGTAATGATGCTAAGGAAGCATGGTGGCTTAAATCAAAAAGAAGTTCTACTGAGCAGAGCATAATGGATGCAGCAAGACAGCCAAGCGACAAGAAAAAATAGTTTAAGAGTTACTTGAGAAACAAAACTTACAAAAAAATAACTCCAAATTGTTAAATAGTTCAGAGACTATAGATTTAGCATGGAGTTTATTATATATTTTTTGCGTTGCTCTGACTCTTCTCTTTACTGTGGCTACACTAATTCACTTAAGAAAAGGCTCCTAGCCCATAACAAAGGAACTGCGAGTAAATACACTCGCTCTAGGCGACCGGTCAAAATAGTCTACTTCGAAGAAGCTAAAACTAAAAGTAGCGCACTAAAAAGAGAGTACGCGTTAAAACAGCTTTCTAAAAATGAAAAGGAAATACTTGTTCAAAAAGCAAAACAACTAAAGGTAATTCTTCCCAACAAATAGTAATTGCAGTGGCTAATTAGAGTAATATAATTAAAGCAACAAATTCATTTGAATATTTTGTAGTATATTTTCCATAGTGGTTTGATTGGGCTTGAGTGTTG
>JBAXCL010000129.1:0-2998 GCA_037141515.1 archaeon | reverse complement strand
CAATAAGACAAGCGACGAAGAAGTATTAAATACTCGCTTGATAAAAATCTAATTGAGAACATGCTTACTGAATTTGTTATAGGTCTAGTACTTCCAATAATACAAAATATTGGCTACTTTGGCGTATTCTTGCTAATGATTGCAGAAAGCACACTCCTGCCAATACCCAGCGAAGCAGTACTGCCGTTTGCGGGATACTTAATCGCACAAGGAACAATGGATTTTTGGATAACCTTAATTATTGCAACAATTGGAACAATAATCGGCGCAAGCATCTCTTACTTTATTGGAAAATTCATTGGACAAGCAGCAATCGCAAAATGGGGCAAATATATTTTTATCCAAGAAGAGGAACTCGATAACGCGAAGGAATGGTTCAAAGCACATGGAGAAAAAACTATTTTTATTTGCAGATTCATCCCAGCAATAAGACACGTAATATCACTCCCAGCAGGCGCAGCAGATATGCATTTTAAAAAATTTGTTTTATATACTACTGCAGGCGGAGCAATGTGGAACGCAATACTACTAATAGTTGGAATGCAACTCAAACAAAACTGGAACACACTAATACAATACTCAACAATACTTGACGCAATAGTGATTGGGGCAGTAATAATTGTAATAATTTGGTTCTTCTCAAAACAAATAAGGAAAAATAACAAAACTAAAAAAGGAAAGTAAAAATGGCTGAAGAAAAAAAACGGGTTGGAGCAGGATTTGGAGTAATGTTACTCAAAAATAATAAACTACTACTTGGAAAAAGACACGAAGACCCAAAAAAAGCGGATTCTGAACTACACGGCGAAGGAACGTGGACTATGCCAGGCGGAAAATTTGAATTTGGGGAAACATTTGAAGAAGCTGCTGCACGCGAACTAAAAGAAGAAACATCAATAATACTGAACAAATCAAAAGTAATCTGCGTAAACAACGACAAAAACGAACACGCACACTTCATCACAATGGGCTTTTTGGCAATTGAATTTGTTGGCGAAGCAAAAGTAATGGAACCAAACGAAATCACTGAATGGAAATGGTTCGAAATGGACAAACTACCCACAAACTTATTCCCCCCATCAAAAAACTTACTCGCGTGCTACTTGAACAAAAAAATTGCGCTGGATAAATAAAAAAATACTTGCGTTTAAAAAACAAAAAATATTTGTATAAAAATATAATAAATATTAATTCACACTAAATAAATTTTTGAAACAAATAAAATAAAATCAAGTTTACAATTCAATCTCAAACAGAGCAACTGGTTTTCTTAATCCGAAAGCATCAACAACTTCTTTCTTTAATTCACCAATAAAACCTTTTTTTCCATTAATTGTAACTTCTGCAGCATTCTCACCAAGGAAAGGAAATTGGTGCTTCTTTATTTCTGTAACAAGCCCCAAATACTTGCACAAAGAGTCGAAGAAAGATTTTATTTCAGTGTAATTTACGTTAGAGTGAGTCAAAACAACGCACAAATGATTAGATTCATGAACGCCATTATGCGCACCAGCCCGAAGTTCAAGAACAGTGCCGACTTCAAAAATTCTTTGCGGGAATTCTTTATCCTTATTCTTTGATAAAAAATCAAGAAGCTGGGGAGAAAGTCTTTTACGAAGAATTTCGTAATTAATCGAAACAGGATTTGCTATTTCAACTAACTCCTCTTGCAAGAGCTGCATATTATTCGCCTGAATTAATCTAGAAGTCAAATTATAAGTCAAAACTTCCTGCAAACATAAACCAACACAACCACTGCGAACAAAATCAAGCACTTCGGCGTCCTTTAACTGCGAACCAACTACATTCATTTCAATCTTTTGCGGAACAATATTGTTGACCCCGTAAGAAATTAATAAATCTTCAATAACATCAACAGGGTGCATTATATCAGTACGATAAGAAGAGAACTCAACTTTTACTTTATCCCCAATAATTTGAGTATTATACCTTGCACGCGAAAGTAAATCAATAATCTCTTTATCTTTCAACTCCAAACCTGATTTAGTTTTAATCAAAGACTTTTCAAAAGTTAATTTTTGCGTTGAAAACTCAGGAGTAAAAATTGCTTTAGCAGGATAAGGTTTTTTCTCAGAAGGAAAATGCAAGTGACAGGAATAAATTTTCCCACCACGATCAGCAAGCGCCATGCAAATAACTTCCAGCGCAGTTTCCACAGTAGCCCACTTAAAACCAGTACACTCAATAAACAAATCCTTTGTTTTTTCAGTTACTTTGCCAGTTGCCTGTGAATTAATTATTGGCGGCATCGAAGCAACAACATTTTTTGAATCAATCACAATGGGGAAAACCTTCGCGTCTTTTAGAAGATGCGCATAAGCTTTGCCTTTCTCGTGCTGTGCTAGAATTTCACTAGGCCGCATAGCAACTTTCCATTCAAGCGGAATAAATTCAATCTTATCATCAGCGAAACCCTTGTAATACACAGGCGAAGCCATTATATTAAAATCATACAAACCAATACCAATTTCTTTTCTTTTCCTTCCAAAACTCTCCCCGACTTTTTCCTGCAACTGAACAATCTGCTTTATGAAATCCTCATCAATTTTAACTCCCTTTACTACCGCACAAGCAATTAAGGGGCGAACTGATAGAAGATTAGAATCAATGTGAACATTCACATCACCCTTATGAACTTTATACTCAGCAACACCTTTTTCTTTCCCAAAACGCGCTTTTAATTCCCTTGCAATTCCTTCCGCACTCCACAAATCAGGACGATTAGGTTCCTTACAATCAACCCTTAACGCATCACCATCCAGCGCATCAATTTCACCCTTAACAAATTCCAACGCTTCCTCTAGCTCTACTCGCGAAAACGACTTCCCGAAAAGGGACTCTAAATCTTTCTTTGAAACTTCAATATTTGGCATAAAAATCACTATTTTTATTTAACTCGCATTTCTACCGAAATACTCAATCGCATAAAAATCACTATTTTTATTTAACTCGCATTTCTACCGAAATACTCAATCGC
>JBAXCL010000128.1:0-3007 GCA_037141515.1 archaeon | reverse complement strand
TCTTGTAACTGTCATAGAGTCATGGAACGCGGCAGTTAAAGCATAACTTTGTGAATTTGAAGTTTTCTATTGTTTGTTTTTTTATTTTGTTGGAGTTTGCGTGTTTGAAGTGTCCGAGGTATGATGAGAATGTTGATTGGAAGTGTTTTCTTTCGGTACTGTTTTCTTCAAAAAAGAATTGCTTCATTTTTGTTAGTTCGGTGTCTGCTGTAATAAGTTTGTTTTTGAAGTTGCTTAGTACTCTTCTTCTTATAAAAATACTCCACGGTCTTATAATGTATCCTAGAAAGTCGATGCCGTTGTTTAATGGTAAGAGTGTTACTTCGGGTTTAAGGTTTAGCAAAAGGGTTTCTCGCACGAATGCGCGTATTTCCCAGAACCATTTTAAGAGTTCGTCTTTGTTGTTTGATAATAAAATAAAGTCATCAACATATCTAATGTAGTTTTTGCATTTGAGTGTGTTTTTGATGAATTGGTCTAGTTCGTTTAGGTAAACGTTTGCGAAGAATTGGCTTGTGTGGTTTCCTATTGGTAATCCTTTTCCTTTTTCTGTAAAAAGTAATGATTTGTGTTTTGGGACACGAGCACTTACTTGGTTGGGCGATTTTTGAAAATAATTGCTTGTGGGGTCGTGGAAAATTACTTTATTGCAAACCCAGAGTAAATCCTCTTTAAACGATTCACCCCATAAACTGCTTTTCTTAACTTTGCTTTCAATCATCGAGAAAAGGATTTGTTTGTCAATGCTCATAAAAAAATTGCTTATATCCAATTGTAAAAAGTAACCCCTTTTTTTCCTATGTGGTCGCTTGAAAGTCTTCGCATAAAACGCTGTAAACAGCGCACTGCTTTGTGAGTGCCTTTGCCTTTTCGACAAGCAAAACTTTCTTCAATAAAATGCGGTTCGTACAACTTTTCTAGTTCATTCACAATCAAGTGATGTACAACCCTGTCTCGAAAATCTGCTGCAAAAATTTCTCGTGGCTTAGGGTTTAGGACAGTGAAGCAGACAGAACGCCCCGGCTTGTAATTCTTGGAGTTTAGTGAATTGTAGATTTCGCGTAGGTTTTCTTCAAGGTTTTCTTCAAACCTTAAAGCATTCATTGTGTTGCGTTTGCTTTTTCTGCAATCACTATAGCTTTTGAAGATGTTTTCGAAGGTGAATAAAGCCGAGACATTTTCTTTTTCTGAACGGACACAACGGGCATAGTTGTTATTAGTCTTATTGTTATTGTTAATGTTGCCATTGTTCGGGTTGTAGTTATATGCATTGTTAGGCGCCCACGGAAGACTCGTTGTGTGCGAACTATTCATAGCCAGTGCCTCGAAAGGCAAAAAAACTGGCAGTTTTTTCCGCCACATGGGCTGTTCGCATCAAAAAGAAATCTGCTAACGCTTCCTTGCCAAGGCAAGGGATTCTGAGCCGTTCTGTCAATACAAAGCGTTTTGTGCTTTGCCTCACTAACTTTGTTAATGAGCATAACTTTTGAAACCATTTTCTATCAC
Source organism: archaeon (assembly GCA_037141515.1). Classification (GTDB taxonomy): domain Archaea; phylum Iainarchaeota; class Iainarchaeia; order Iainarchaeales; family JAAZKV01; genus JAAZKV01. The sequence continues at coordinate 1,501 of JBAXCL010000128.1, read as the reverse complement.
TTTTGTAACGAAATTATTTCTGGCTATTAAGCCATGCTTGGGATTGTTTTCCTAAGTCAACAATTAAACCTGATGAGTATTCGTATGAGGAAAACTTTTTGAATGCCCCTGCTTCTTTGCATAAACGAATAACAAGTTTTAGTTCCTCAATCAAAGCAACTAACTCAACTAATTCATTCTTTTTATCAGGAACAGAATTAGCGCGCATTATTTGACACGCAATAGCCCTACTCTTGTTCCGCAAGTCTGAGCCCAGCGTGTATTTGTCGTATTTTGAAAAGTTTCTCACGAGTTTTTCGAAATATATGCATAAGTCAAATGCTTTTCTGTAAACTGGTAAATGCTCATACCTTGCCATAAATAAAACACATTCATTAGTTAAAAAAATGTAACGCTCAAAAAAAAATTTGCGTGCCCTTACGGGCACTCTAGCACTACACACTCACAACTACTAATCACTAAATAATCAAATCATCATTAACTTTCTGAACGGACACAACGGGCATACTCGTTACTAGTCTTACTGATATTGTTAATGGTGCCACCGAGCGGGTAGTAGTAATACGCACCGTCAGGCGCCCACGGAAGACTCGAACTTGTCCAAACCCAATTCCCAAAACAATCATTGAATTGTTTTACACATGCATAAGAACCCCCATTATACGCAGCACCAATATCAAAAATACTAAATGCCTCTGCAAATGTAGCTAACCTCCAATTAGAATAACCGCCAGTATTAAAATTATTACAATAAGTTTCTGCATTATACCAAGTCATTATGCTTGCCGAGTGCCCATCCCACCACATTAACTTACCCCAAGTATCCTCAACAGTATAATTCCCATCACTTTGCAACACTCGCATAGCAAACCTATTAGTGAACATATTCCTATCACTATCCAATGATGCATCCTGATTTGGAGGAATCCCTGGAGTACTACATGAAGCCGCCCAAGCCCCAGCACCATCAGAACACTTGGTTGCCCCTGAATGTAATCCCAAATAACCTCTAACACCAAATAAACTTACTTTACCCCAAACATTTTGTGGTAATAAATTAGGTTCGATTGTAGTTGCTTGCGTAATGCAAGTATTCGCCAAAAAATTTAATTTTGCAGTGTACGGCGCACAATCAAAACCCACTTTGGCAGGAAAAGTCTCGGTCTTAAACAAACCATTAACAGTAGCATAAGTAATCACTAAATTAGCTGAAACCTTACTACCAGAAGAACAAGCACTGCCACTAGGAATAATAAATCCCTTTGATGCACTGCCCGCCAAATCCTCGCTAAAATAAACATTCACATCATTCACACGAACATTAGAAACCGTAACAAACTCGCCAGTATTATTCATCAACTTAACCAAAAAATTCCCATCAGGGCTCACCGCAGTTTCTGTCACTGCCAAAGAACTTGTCCAGCCATTTAACTTATTTGAACTAGAAGGGCTCTGTAGAAATGATATATAAATAGGGCTAAATAGAGGGTTGCCCCTCTAT
>JBAXCL010000127.1:0-3031 GCA_037141515.1 archaeon | reverse complement strand
GATTAGTATCTTGACTAAAGAAATCAATTGATTTGAATTCCCCATCTTCAAGAACATAACAAGTATCCTCTTTAATTTTAGAAAGCGCTTTTTTTGGCACTTTAGCCCCCATTATAAAGAAATAATCGCCAGTGATTTGGACTTCGTTGGTACTCTTTCCCAAATCAAAACTTATTATGGCCGTAAGGTGTCCAAGATTTTGAGCCTTAAGCAGTTTTTCAGCTTCTGATTTTGTTAAAATGACTCTATTCACCATTAGCACCTATTATATCTAATGTAGCCAATGCTTATATACTACTTCCACGGCAATGTATATGGAGCTATTTTTGGAGTTTTTCCGTTATACTCTATAAAGGTGAGCCAAATGAGCAATGTATTGCTTGATATGAATGTCGATGAGGATCTAAGGCTACAACTTCTGGCGCAAGAACAAAAAATGAGATCAAGACAGCCAGAGGCATGGACTAAGACAAAGTTCAGAAAGTACGCCAATTTTGGAAGAAATAGGAAGAAAACTGCAGAAGAAATACTTGGAATTGAGCCAAAAGTTACAAAACCAACAAAACTAAAAAAAGCAAAAAACCCAGTAAGGGACTAACTTCTTATAAAATCAAGGAAATTTTTGAGGACAAACGTGCCTCAAAAATTGACTTCCTCACTTTTTTATTTAAGCAGTCTTGTGATTTGTCATATTAACCCAATTCTTTTAATAAAATGTTTTTCTAATTCAATTTTCTGTTTAGCCTTAATTGGGCACTTACTAATTATTCCTTTTAAGAAATTCTTTTCACACATTTCTAAAATTTTTACAATTTTCTTGTTTCTCCCATAACAACTCACAAGGGTTCTCCACGTTTGAAGTACGCGATTAAAATCCATGCTTACCTTGTTAGTAATGTCAGAAGCGTTTTTCCAATTAATTTCTTTAATTTTTACATATTTAAAATCAATTATTCCAACGCGAGAATTTGAAACAACAAAATTTTGGAAGTGTGGATAGTCAAGAATAATTCCAAATGCGGGATTCTAGTTGCTTTTGCTGCAGACGAAAGCCAAGCATTTATCATGGGTGAATTGGGCTTTGTACTATTGCTATTGCATCAAAATACTGTGGCAAGTACGCCGTCAAATGATTTTCTTTTAATGTTCGTCTCTTTGAGCCAAGTCCCAAATAATAATTTGCTATCCCACTTAGAAAGTAAGTAGGTGCGAGAACACCTGTTTTTTAAGACTCGCTAATGCTTGGGCAATAGTTGAAGAACTCGCGTTGGGCCTTTTTTGACGAATAAAAAGAACTTTACCAATTTTCCAGTGCTCTGTAGAATAAGTATTCAAAGCAGATTTGAACTTGAGTTCTTCATGAAATTTAGGATTACTCCAAGGTTTTTGTTTCATTACTAATTATTCCCTTGGAGTATAATAAGTTTATTTCATCACTTCAAGCTTTCCGTTTCTACCAGTACTAATTTGAAGTTTGCCTTTGTATTCAGTTACCCACCCGTTTGTGATTTTGATTTTTTCGCCATCGTGAACAAGTTTATAATCTTCATTCCAAAGCGTAAGAGAAACTTCAACACCCTCTTCGTCCTTTACTGCTGCGTTACAAACAGTTCCTTGTCCTTGAGCAGACGCGAAAGATCTTGGTTCGCCTAAACTAACTACTTCTACAATCATTTCCTCAAAAGCCGTTCTTGGCTTCAAATCCTTTACCAACATTAAAATCACCATTTACTTGTGCTTCAAACACTTGCCAATAATTGGTAGCAGTATGAGAACAACTAAAATAAAATAAACCCAAAATCATTATAAATTAACCCACAATTTACGTTTTTTGTTAAACTTGCGAATTTGCAAGCTTTTTAATAGTTTTTAGAGGTATTAATTTTGATAAATATGGGCTTTTTGTTCCTAGATATTGAATCATTCGTTGATCCAGACGACCAAAACTCTGGATTAAACCCTTTTCATGATAAAAGCAAAGTAATTGTAATTGCTTACAACTATTACTCAAACACTAGTGCGCCAAAGGAAGAACAAGTAAAAGCACCAACAATACTGTACGAGTGGGAAGTAGGCTCTGAAAAGAAATTATTAGAAGAATTTTATTTGGTTCTTGAAAAAATTCATGCAAAAGACAACTTACTAAAGATTGTGGGCTTTAATCACATAGTTTATGATTTGAATTATTTATTTTCCAGAATGTCGCATCACAAAATCGCGCCTCAAAAACAGTTATTCAACTTACTTTACACCCTTCCTAGACACATTGACCTTGCGCAACTAGGGATGGCAGTATCAAAAGCAACTAAACGTGATGAAGATTTTCGCACAATATCACAAAAAACAGTTAATTCATACTATGACATCCCAATAAAAGAAGCAAATGGCAAAGATGTTAGTGAATTTTATTTAAAAAAAGATTATGTTAAGATAACAAAATATTGTACTGAGGAATTTACGTTTGAACTTTTGTATCAGAGTCTGCTATCGACCTTCATTCACTAATTCCCTCAAATTAATTATTTCTAAAGTCCAGACATGACGCAAACATTTAATCGTTTTCGCAATTTTTTCTCTTAAAAAACAATTTTTTAGTATTTCTAAAACCTTTTTTTTGATTCCGCCCAAAGTAGTTCATTTTAAAAATAATTTTAGCCTGCGAAGAAGTTATTTTCAATTTCACAAAAACTTTATTTTATAATTGAGGCAAATAGAAATGTTTGGAAAAAATATTTTTTTTTAAAAATTTTGTTGTCCAAAATATTGTAAAATTAAGTTAAGTATTTATACTCCCTTCCACTTAATAATCGCTGATAAAATGAGTGCTCCAGAAATTTCTTGCCAAGAAAAAGAAACCTTCTTAGCTAGCTCGCTTATGACAAAGGGAAAATGCCGTTCAAATGACGCTTGCGCATTCCCAAAGAATTTCAAGTAAATAAAATTTTTTTTCCCCATCTGCAAAAAGCTTTAATTCTTCAAAAAATATATTAGTTTATGAGCATATAGACGGTGTTGTTTTAATGGAGAAATT
>JBAXCL010000126.1:0-3108 GCA_037141515.1 archaeon | reverse complement strand
CTTTTTTGATAAAACAATAATTTCATCAACGAGCACTTCGGACAACTCGGCTTCAGCCCCCTTTTTGTAAAATCCAGCGTGTTGCATAAGTAAAATTAAGTCCGAGGAGTTTATTATTTTATTCAAACAAAAATGCATGTAAAAACAAAGAAAGTTTTTTCTAATTTATTTTTTATTTCTTAAAATAAATGCTGTAACAATAACCACGCACAAGGTGAAAATAAGCGGAATATCAGGGACTGTTGCTTGTTTTGAATAAGGGCTAATGTAAACAAAAGTGCTTCTAGAACACAAAGCACAAGGCGAATTAATGTCTAAGCGAACTCCAACCATTTTATTTTTTGGAAGATTATTCATTTCAAGCACTAGCTGACTCAAAGAAGTTGAACAATCAGCGGAGGTACTGTGAAGCGCTTTTGACAGTAAACGAGTTCCATTAATATCAAAAATAGTCAAATATGAATTTGAGTCAATTTTAGCGCAAGTAAAAGAAACAATTAAACTTCTATTCCCGTCAAAATTTGCATCAAGTGAAATTATTTGGTTTTCAGAACCAACTGCCCCGTTAACATTATTGATAAAAGCAAAACAACTGATTAGAATCATTACTCCTAAAGCGAATCGCAATTTTTTTTCCATTAATAATCCCTATAAAAATAATGTTTGTCTGGATAAGTTATTCAATACATTAAGAGCAATATCTAAGTATAAATTCTTTTGTTTTGATTGCTAAAATCAAAAAACCTTTATTTAACACTTTTTTTCAAAAAAAGCTTTTATTTGAGAAATTCGGCTTTTGTAACCATCAATTGCATTAACTGCGCCAGCACTCAAATAAGTCTTTTCATTGTCTGAAAGTGTTCCGATTGCAGTAATTGCTTTTTGGCAATAATCATTAGCGAGGTTAGCTGAAGTAATAGTATTTTTTACGCCTGTTGAAGAACAAAGCATATTTTCAATATCTATGCCGGCTGCATTTGAAAGTGAATCATTTAGATAATAAAAAGTTTGTGCAAAGTAAAGTTCCGCTTCAATTACCTTTCCCGCGCTTCCACTCGATTTTCCTCTTAATGCAGAAAGATCTGATATGTAATCATTAAGCAGAGCGTTGTTAGTTGGCAAAGAATCATTAGCAAAATATTTTTGTTTAAGTGTTGAAAATTCATCAAGCGCACCCTTATCCGAAAGGGTTGAAGTACAGCCAAAGGAAATAACAAAAACTAAAATCAGCGCCAAAACGATTAAGCCCTTAAAGTTAAATTTCATTTCAATCAAAAAGATAATGCGTAATTGAGTATTAAAGTCTTTTCCCTTGATAAAAAGCATAAAAAATAGTAAAAAGCCCTTTACTTTTTTGCTAATGCGTTTCTAACAGTTAATTCATCCCCGGGGTTTGTAATTCCAAGCCATTTGTCACTGGTTGGGAGTAATTTCATCTTTATTTTGTTTTCCTTAATCAGGTTGCTTAGTTCGACTGGCAAAAAGCATTCAATCTTTCTATCCCCAAGGTGTGATTTTTTAAAATTTACTAAATTTTCTTCCAATAGTTCAATAGTTTTCAAGGTTAACCCAAAAAGATTCATGCTAACAAGAGTTTTACTATTAAGTCCTTGTTTTTCCAAAGAATTTTTTTCAATATTGAACCTTTCATCAAGCCCAGAAATATAGCCTTGATTATCTAAAGAATATACAGCTCTATTAACTTCCCCTATCGCGGGAATAACGTTGCCTAATTCATAACCCGCTGAAGCGCACAAAAAATCATCTTTACTTTTACTCATAAAATCCTTCATTCTTTTAAAAGAATTTTCTCCATACAAGTCGTCGCCGTTGCAAATAAGAAAAGAATTTTTGATCACGTTTTTTGCGCTTATGAGCGCATCGGCAGTTCCCCAAGGCCTGTCACGCGCATCAGGATTAAAAAATTGTTTTGCATACTTTACTGGGGTGCCCTTGTAATCATCGCCGAACTTTTCCTTAAAAATTAGTTCTGTTTTATCTCCAACAATAAAAATAATTTCGCTTACTCCCGCACTAACTGCGTGATTCATCGAAACTTCAATTAAAGTTTCTCCATTTGGTCCAACTTTCTCAAATTGCTTGACTTTGCCCCCGAACCTAGAAGAAATTCCTGCTGCAAGATACACAATAGAAACTTCTTTTTCCAGAGCATTTAATTTTTCCATAAAATGAATAGGGGAAGAAGTGTTTATGAAGCGTTTTGGTGCAAAAACCAAATGCTTTATTTATTGCTTTGCACTCGTACTTCATTCTTTAATCGAAACAAAGTGATACGCTTCCTGCAAAGCTAAAATAGCTTTTGGTAAATCACTATCTCTCAAAGATTGCGTTTTCTTCCAATTTTCTCCATCCTTGTAATTACGTTCTATAGTTGTTGTGAAAAACTTTCTTCCTTCTTTTGAAGCGTTCTCCCATACCGCAACTTCCACAGCGCCTATTTTTACACTTTTCATTGGTTTCATTAAAATTCCTCCTAAATTAATCATTTGTGTTGAGAGTTAAGGAGACAAAAGGTGGCGAGTGAAATCGGTGGGTGAGCCTATCCAACTCGCCAGCTCGAATGTCTACATCTTAACATAGAAAAAATCAGGAACCTTCATTCCTACACACTCAACAAATCTAACAATTCTTGATTCAACCATATCATCCACCTCAAATCTAAATTAAGTCAAATCCAAAAAATGGACTTAACAATTCAAATCTATACCACTCCTGTTTTGGGCATTTAAATACGCTTTGGAGGTGCCGTGCCGGCGTGAAGTTAATTTTTATTAAATGCATCTTATTTTAATTAAAAACGCACTAAGAATTTTGTGAATTTATTTTTATTTAAAAAATTAGAATAATTATTGAGATTCCTTTGCCCACTTTTGCATTTCTTTAAGCGCTTTTACAGTCTCATCAATTTCTGCAAGTTTTTCTTCAAGTTCTTTAACTTGTTTTGAAGAAGCATCAATACGAAAATCCTGAACATCGTCGGCAAATTGGGCTACGCGCTTGTTATTTTTATAAACAATTGATGTATTCACTGTTTCTGCAAGCTGTTTTCGATATTCAATATCATTAACGAACATTTTTACCATAGGC
>JBAXCL010000125.1:0-3115 GCA_037141515.1 archaeon | reverse complement strand
GGTAAAGAGATTTCATTCAAAGAATTAACCCATGTTCACAAACACAAACGAACAAATAAAGTTTTGAGAGTTAAACTAAGTTCTGGATTCGATACGCTGGTAACAGAAAATCACAGCCTTATTTCATTTAATGAAAATGCACATCAAAAAGCTCAAGAGCCAACCCTAAATTCTTTTATTGAGCTAGCAGGAATCGCACCAAATATTACAAATACAAACGAAATTAATATCGTCAAAGAATTTATTGAAAATGTACCCGAAAACGGAGCGAGCAAACTATTTTGCTCAATCCAAGGAATAACACAAGCAAAAATAAGAATTTATAAAAGCGATTTAAAAGTACTTCAAAACATTTCATGCAAAACTCCCCAAAGCTCGCTTCAAATAACAACTCAATTAGATGCATCCACTATAACAAACTGCTTAAAGCGGCTCACAGAAAAAGGCGCAACAACCAGCACAAAAACTGGCAAAAATAAATTAATCGAATTAACTGAAAATGGATTAAACTATTTAGCTTTTTTGCAATGGTTTTTCACTAATGTACATTACTACAAAAAGAAATATCGCTGTAGCTTAAATTCGGTTCATAATTCACAAATAAACCTAGAAAATTTTTGCCCAATAAAAATAGAATATCTTTACGGAAAAACCAAAATTGACTTAAAAATAAGAGTTACTTCTGAACTGGCAAAATTCCTTGGATTCTATGTTGCTGAAGGAAATGCAAGAAAAACTAAAACAACTTCAGGAATACATTTAGCAGCACAAAAAATAATAATGCAGAATAACATGGAAAAAAGTGTAAAAGAAGGACTTGGGCTAAAATATTCTCGAAACTGGCGAGGAATCGACATTAATTCTCAAATTGCATATTTGCTCATAAAATATGTTTTCAAATGTGGCGAAACAGCATATGAAAAAGAGGTTCCAGAAGTAATATTCAATGCTTCTACAGAAGTAAAGTGGGCTTTTATAGAGGCATATTGTAGAGGCGATGGGCACGTTGAAAAAGGTAGAATCTCCTTCACCACAGTAAGCAGAAAACTTGCCACTGGCATTATTCTTCTCTTACGCCAACTTGGCATAAAAAGAGTTAGAATAGACAAAGGCACGCTGCGAACCCAGTATTATATTCAAATATTTGAGTCATTCCCATTTCATACAGTCAATAAAAACAAAGGTAAAGGCGCATATTACAATACACGCCCAACTGCGCTTATCTCACCAAAAGCTTATGCACTTTTTCAAAACAAATACGAACGAGATGCAAAGCATACTAAAAGCAGAACTCATTCACCCCAAGATAAAGATATTTACTATGATTACATAAAAATAATAGAGCCACTCAAAACGCAACCCCTCCATGTATATGATATCTCAGTAAAAGAAAACGAAACTTTTTGCGGAGGCACTGGCTTAATGACATTGCACAACAGTGTCGCCGAAGAAGGACTAGACATACCAAGCGTTGATTTAGTTGTATTCTTTGAACCAGTACCAAGCGAAATCCGCACAATCCAAAGAAGAGGAAGAACAGGAAGATTTGGAAAAGGAAAAGCAATAATACTCATGGCAAAAAATACACGAGACGAGGCATTCTACTGGTCAAGCCGCGCAAAAGAAAGAAAAATGAAAGAAACTCTACGCACAATGAAAAAAACCGACAGTCTAAAACTTCCAGAACAACTTCCAGAACAAACCCTGCTTTCTACTTTTGCCAAAGAAAATGAAAAAGGCGAAGAACACATAATTATTTTCGCTGATTCGCGTGAAAGCGCTAGCTCCGTAACAAAAGAACTATTTGGAAAAGAAAAAGTAAAAATAATTGTGAAACCGCTTGATGTTGGAGATTATATATTAAGCAAAGATGTGTGCGTTGAAAGAAAAACCACTGAAGATTTTTTGAATTCAATGCTTGACGGAAGAATGTTTGAACAACTCGTAAGAATGCGACAAAATTATCCAAAACCACTAGTGATAATTGAAGGAAAAATGGACGAATTATTCACAATGCGAAATATTCACAAAAATTCGGTAATAGGCGCACTAACCAGCATCGCACTCGATTACCAAGTCCCAATAATAAACACAAAAAGCGAAAGCGAAACCGCAGAATACATTTACTCAATCGCAAAAAGAGAACAACTAGGAAAAGACACCGAAGTTCGCCTTCGCACGGGGCGAAAAGGACTCACACTAAGCGACCAACAACGCTTCATAATAGAAGGATTGCCAATGGTCGGCCCAGCACTAGCAAAATCACTACTTGAAAAATTTGGCTCAATCAAACAAATCGCAAACGCGGGAGAATTGGAGTTACAAAAAGTTGAAGGACTTGGAAAGAAAAAAGCGCACATTATTAGAAAAGTACTTGATGAGAAATTTGATGAAAAAAATGGCAAAATTGTTGAAGAAGAAACTAATACTGGAATCGAAGAAACGGAAAATATTAAAAACAATGAAACCGAAATAGTTGAAGAAAATGAATAACTAATTGAAGAAAAATTTAACGAACGAAATTATATTTTGTTCAAATTAACTAAGCACCAACAAAACTATTTCGTCGCTTGACAAAATAATAATTAAGTTTAAATGCACTCGAGAGCCGCAATTCATTAATATTAAATTATGATAGGCGGGTAGATTAATTGTGAGATGCATGGACTTTGATGTAATTCTTGAAAAAGATGCAAATGGGGGGGTTTATTGCAAGCGTACCTGCTTTGCAAGGATGCCACACACAAGGCAAAACAAAAAATGAAGCATTAAAAAATATTAAAGAAGCGATAGAACTTTGCCTTGAAGTTAAATCAGAAAAGAAAAATAAAGAACAAGCAGCATTTATTGGAATAGAAAAAGTCTCTGCCCAAGCGCAACTTATTTAATACAATAATCGCCAATATGCAAAAAGTGTTTAAAACAAGAATCATACTTTATGCAATAAAAAAAATTGGTTTTATTGAAATACGCCAAAAAGGATTACACTTATTTCTTGAACACCCAGATAGCAGAACTACAGTAATTCCCTTGCACGACGAAATTCAAATAGGATTACTAAACAAAATAATTAAAGAAGACCTAAAAATGAAGAAAGAAGATTTTGAAACATTGC
>JBAXCL010000124.1:0-3155 GCA_037141515.1 archaeon | reverse complement strand
CTCTAAAGGATTAATAGAGTCAATAATATATTTTAGTTCCTTTAGTTCTTCTTTTGTAGCGGTTCGAGAACGTGCGTCTTCTAACTGTGCTTCAAGAAGTGCAATTTGTTGTTTTAATGAGTCAATTCCTGCACTGTTCACACCCCCTTCTTGAGAAACTGTGGGGTTGCTAATAACTTTCTCTTCAAGGTTTCGGATTTTTTTGTTTAAAACAACAAGGTTTCTACCTAAAATTTTTTCGTTTCTTACAATGTACTTTATTTTTTGAGTAACAAGCAAAATGCTTGAGTTAAGCGCTCGTATGTCTTCTCTTATCCCGCCAGGAGATGGGGCAGGCATGCCTTGAGACGAGTTTTGTTGCATCGGCTGACTCGGGGGCGATTGTGGACCACCTTGTTGTGAGGATCTTTCAGGTCTAGGCATAATAATCACTTTATAAAAACCAAATAAATTAATTTGGCCAACCTACTATTAAATAGGTTTTGATACTTAAAAAGTTATTGTATGAAAAATCACTTGTTGGAAAAAGCACTACTTCTTGATGCTAATTATATTGAAGAAAACAACGAATCGAAAATTATGCTTTATTTGTCTAACGAAAACGGGCATTTTTGGGTTAAAGATAATGATTTTTCACCATACTTTTTTGTCGCGGTTGGGAATGATGAGGCTTCAAAAACTGCAAAAGAGCTTCTTGGGCTAAATTTTGGGGATGCGGAAAGATTCTGTGTTAAAGATGCGCAATTAACAAACGCGATTGTAAAAGATAAGGCAGTTATTAAAGTAACTTTTTTTAAGGTTTCACATTTAGTTCTCGCAAGAAAAATATTTTCCGAAATGGGTTTTGAGAGGTATGAGTATGATGTGCCGTTTGCAAAACGTTATTTGTTGGACATGCGACTCCAACCAGGAAATTGGATTGAATATTTTGTTGTTGATGAAGAAAAAATTGAATCTAATAAAATAAATGAAGATAATAAAATTAATGAGGTTGATAATTCAAAGAGTGCTGAAAGCAAGAAAGGAGTTTCTGGAAAATTTAAATCCAGAGTAAGTAATTCCTCCGACGGGGAAGATGAAGAAAACACTACCGTAGTTATAAGTGGTAAAGTAAAAGTAATAAAAGAAATAAAAGTTGTCGACGGGCCATTTGGCGGGAAAGGAGTCGCTTTTGATTTGGAAACAAAAATGGGTAAAAAATTCACTATTGGCGGAGAACCAATATTAATGGTTTCAATAGTGGCAAATGATGTAGGCGAATTAGACGAAAAAAAACCTAATTATGAAAGAGTAATATCCCATGGTACAAAAAAAGTTCCAAAACTTGAAATACTTGAATCGGAAAGCGAAGTTGTTGAAAAACTTATTATCGAATTAAACAAAAATGACACAAGTTATATCATAACTTACAACGGCGATAACTTTGATTTTGCTTATACAAAAGAACGGGCTAAAAAACTTGGGCTTACTTTTGAGGTAAATGGGTTTGTTCCGCTAACAAGAAGACATGGGCTTGACAATGCAGTAAAATTGCAAGGAATACAACACATTGATTCGTACCAAATAATGCGTTTTTTGCAAAGAACAGGTGCAGTTAATACTGCAAAACTTGATATTGAAAGTGTTTCTGAAAAAGTTTTTGGGGAGTTTAAGGAAAAAGTACTTCCTAAAGAAATAACCGAAGCGTGGGAATCAAAAGATGTAAAAAAACTTGCGCGGCTTGTTGATTACAATCTAAAAGATTCAAGAGTCGCTTTTAGAATAGCTCAACAATTCTTACCACTCTTTGTTGAAATATCAAAATTAACTTCGCAAACACTTTACGATACCACTCGAAGTACTACCTCACAAATGGTGGAAGATTTACTCCTAAAAGAAACTCATTACCGCGGAATAATTGCTCCAAACAAACCAAAAGAAAATGAAGTAATACAAAGAACGCAAAATCCGATTAAAGGTGCGTTTGTAAAAGAACCGATGGCAGGACTCCACGAAAATATTGCAGTGCTAGACTTTGCTTCACTTTACCCAAGTATAATAACAAGCCATAATATTTCGCCAGATGCTTTGAATTGTGCACATGATGCGTGCAAAAAAAACATTTCCCCTGACGGTACTTGGTTTTGTACAAAGAAAAAAGGGTTGTTTCCTGAAATACTTGAAAAATTATTAAAACAAAGATTGCAACTAAAACGCGAGTATAAACGAAAGAAAAAAGAAGAAGGGATTGATGATCGAGTTCTATTTGCAAAACAATGGGCGCTAAAAATTATACTAAATTCAGTATATGGCTATTTGGGTTATCCTAGGGCAAGATGGTATTCTAGGGAATGCGCAAGTGCAACAACCGCCTGGGAAAGAGAATACATTCACGAAACAATAAAAAAATCTGAGGTTGCGGGATTTAAGGTGCTTTACGGGGATACAGACTCAAATTTTCTCTTAATGTTGGACAAAACCAAGAAAGATGTAGAAAATTTTGTTGAAGAAGTTAACTCAAAACTTCCAGAAGGAATGGAACTAGAAATAGATGGCTTTTACAAAAGAGGGATTTTTGTTACAAAAAAAGAAGGCGGCGCTGCAAAGAAAAGATACGCGCTAATGGATGAAAAAGGAAACTTAAAAATTGTCGGATTTGAGTACGTGCGAAGAGATTGGTGCATAATTGCAAGAGAAACTCAGAAAAAAGTACTTGAATTAGTACTTAGCGAAGGAAAACCTGAGAAAGCTGTGGAATGTGTGAAAAGAGTTTTAAAAGAACTAAAAGAAGGAAAAGTTGAAAAAAAAGATCTTGTAATAATGACTGTTTTGCAAAGAGATACAAAAGATTATGACTCAATCGGCCCCCACGTTGCTGCTGCAAAAAAAGCGATTGCCCGCGGAAAAGAACTTGGCGCCGGCTCGATGCTAAGTTTTATCATAACAAAAGGCGGTAAAGGAAAACAAAGTATTTCAGACAAAGCAGAGCTTGAAGAATATGTAAAAGAAGGAGACTATGATGTTGAATATTATATTGAAAACCAATTACTCCCCGCAGTACTAAAAATTGTACAAGAACTAGGGTACTCAAAAGAAGATCTTCTAACAGGTGGAAAACAAACTGGCCTAAACGCTTGGGGCTAAATTAGACTATTGTAAATTAATTATTATTTTGC
>JBAXCL010000123.1:0-3158 GCA_037141515.1 archaeon | reverse complement strand
CTTCAATGGCAAAGGCATGGGATATAAAACCGATGAATTTGAATTATATATCTATGATCGCTGGGGCGAAAAGATTTTCTATACCAACGACCCCGAAAAGGGATGGAATGGAAAAATGGATGGCAAGGACAAGGTGTGTATGGAAGGCACGTATGTTTATAAGTTTAAGGTGGTGGAACTAAGCGGTATTGAACACAAATACATCGGTATTGTTCTGCTGCTACGATAGGCAGTTCTTCTAAGTTTGCTCCCTGATTAGATTGCCTCATTGTTTTTGAGGCAAACTAATAGTGAAGCCTTCACTCAAAGTTAAAGCTTCACTAACTTGATTTAGGATGTAGCCTAAAAGGATAAAGACGACGGAAGCAGAGCCTACCGCCGAACGGGCGGAACGTGGACTCACCACAATACCTGCCAGCATGACAGCAGTCAGGCCGGGACACAATAGAGCACAATAATTTTAGTCGGGGCGCGACTTGGAGTCGCACTCCGACTTGATGGCATAGGCAGAACCTATAAGAATATCTACGATTTAGGCACAGCCTAAGCCGAACGGGACGGGCAATTCTGAAATATAAGTGTTGATATTAAATAAGATACGCAAACAACTTTTGATTTTCGACTTCTATTTTTGATTTTCGCGATGCGATATTTGATTTTCGCAAATAATTTTTGATTTTCGCTAAACGAGATTTGATTTTCGCCAAACGAGATTTGATTTTCGCGGAACGAGATTTGATTTTCAGTGAACGAGATTTGATTTTCGCAGATTATTTTTGATTTTCGGGGAAGAGGACTGCCATTTTGTCATAGTGAACTGTATTTTTGTCATACGAGATTTGATTTTCGCGAAACGAGATTTAAGATTCGCAGTTCGAGGTTTGATTTTCGGGTTTCGAGATTTGATTTTCGGGTTTCGAGATTTGATTTTCGGGTTTTTGAAGATTTTTTTACCACAAGTTGCTCCCGACACTCCCGACATTTCATGTACGGGACAGGTTCGTGTGCGGGACAGGACAAAGGAAAAGCACAAAGGACTCATGGTAATCAATTGATAAAAAGGGCGTTTGCGGTTGATGTTAGAACCCAAATCCTCCCGACACTCCCGACACTTCGTGTGCGGGACAGGTTCGTGTGCGGGACAGGTTCGTGTGCGGGACAAGTTCGTGTGCGGGACAGGCTGCCCCTACAAAGGGCGGGACCGAAATTAGGCAGAGCCTAAAAGGATAAGGGCGACAGAGATGGAACTTCTGCCGAACGGGAGCAGTTCTTCTAAGTTTGCATCCTGATTAGATTGCCTCATCCTTTTTGAGGCAAACTAATAGTGAAGCATTCACTCAAAGTGAAAGCTTCACTAACACAACAAGATTTTTTCAATAAGGCTTATTGAACCATTTAATACCAAAAAGCGCTATTTTTTCTTAAGTAGCGCTTTTTTTAAATCTGTTGTAAAAAACCTAAAGGTACTTAATTTTATTTTTTGACGTCATAAACTTTATTTTTTGACGCTATAAACTTTTTTATGTTATCATAAACTTTTTTTATGACATCACAAAGTTGGAGGATGACGTCATAAACTTTTTTCACTACTCCAAAAACCTGTTTTTAGTACCATAGACTTTTTTTATGACGGCATAAACTTTTTATATGATACCATAAACTTTTTTTATGTTATCATAAAAAAGGAAAGTGGTGCTAAAAACTTTTTTTATGACGTCAAAAACTTTTTTTAAGGTATATGTTAATAAGGAAACCATAGCAAACAAAAAAGGAATGATCGCAGAAAGTTTCTTGATGGGCGGATTTAATTTTGGCAAGGGGATTGAGGAAAATGATTATCTTCGTGGTTGAAATATGATTTCTGGGGAGAGCAAAAATAAATAGTAGTGAGCGAGAACGAAAGCTGCTTCCTAACAGGGAAATAAATTTGTTTTTAAAAAATGTGAGTATTTTTGTGTATAGTTGGCATAATATGTTTATTTTTGTAAAATAATTTATAACGAACATTAGCAAACAAAATATTAATGGATTTATTTGGGCAATACGGTAAAGCTAAACCCTTTTTGAAATGGGCAGGAGGTAAAACGCAATTAATTCCAGAGATTGAGAAAACATTGCCTGCTGAATTATTGAATGGTGAGATAGATACCTATATTGAGCCTTTTGTTGGTAGTGGTGCTATTTTGTTTTGGATATTAAATAATTACCCTAAATTAAAAAAAGTTGTAATTAATGATATCAATGAAGATTTAATAAATACGTATAGCATAATTGCGAGAAAGCCTAATGAATTAGTTTCTATTCTTAGAAATTTACAATACGAATATCATTCTTTGGATAATAAGCACGAGGAAAAAGAAGGTTATTATTACAAAAAAAGAGAATTGTATAATACACGTGCAACGGATAAGGTTATGCAAGCGGCTTTATTTATCTTTTTGAATAGAACGTGTTTCAACGGTTTGTATCGAGTGAATAAAAGCAACCACCATAACGTTCCCATAGGCTCCTATAAAAAACCGACTATCTGTGATGCCGATAACATTTTTGCAGTTAGCAATGCATTACAAAAAGTTGAAATTTTATCAAAGGACTATGAAAAAACGCTTGATTATGCAAGCAAACATACTTTGTTTTATTTTGACCCTCCATATAAGCCATTAAGCAAAACATCAAGTTTTAATTCTTATGCAAAAGATGAATTTAATGATGATGAACAAACAAGACTAAGAGATTTCTGCACCAAAATAGATTTACATGGGTATAAATGGATATTGAGTAACTCTGATGTGAAAGGTAAAGATAGTGATGATGATTTTTTTGACATCCTTTATTCAAACTATTTTATTACAAGAGTTAAAGCGTCGAGAAGAATAAATGCAAACCCTGAAAAAAGAGGTGAATTAAATGAGTTATTAATTACAAATTATACGCATGAACAAGCTTTGCAATCTGCTTAATTTGGAGAATGAAGACGAATTGTTCTTTAAAATCATCAATAGTTTTAAAGACAAAATTACTCAATGGGATTACTTTGTTAATTGGAAAAAGGTAATTGAAAACGTTGAACCTATTGAAAAGGAATTAAATCTTTTAAACTATTTGATAGGCAAAGAAGATATTGAAACCGAAGCATACAATTTAATAAAGCAATACCC
>JBAXCL010000122.1:0-3202 GCA_037141515.1 archaeon | reverse complement strand
TTTACATTTTGAGCCAACAAGCTCAAAACAAAACAAGAGTTATGCAACACAGCATAAAAAATTTGCTTTAGGCATTATGATATAATTAGACCCGATCCCATTAAATATTACTCTGCAAGCACGCTAACCTTTTTTAACTAGATGCCAGAATAATTTGTTTATGGATAATGACTTAGTAAAGGCAAAGAAGGATAATTTGCGTATGCTTCGTGACCTAAAAATTAATCCTTATCCTTACAAGTTTAGTGTATCTTCTTATTCTACTGATTTGCAGGAAAAGTTTTCTAAGTTAAAAAATGAGGAAACTGGACCAGAGTTTCATATTGCTGGGCGTGTAATGGCTAAGCGTTCTTTTGGTGCAATTGCTTTTCTAAAAGTTGCTGATGCGAAGGGTACGATGCAGTTCTTTATGAAAAAAGGGTCGACTCCTGATAAAGTTTTTGATTTATTAACTTACATTGATTTGGGGGATTTTGTCGGATCGAAGGGAAAAGTTTATCGTACCCAAAGAGGAGAATTAAGTATTCTTGTTGAGCATTTAGAAATTTTGAGCAAAAGTATTTTGCCTCTTCCTGAAAAATTCCACGGTTTGCAGGATATTGAAATTCGCCAAAGAAAGAGATATTTGGATTTGGTAATGAATCCTGAAGTTAGGGAAGTTTTTGTTAAAAGAACAAAAATAATTTCTGCTTGGCGCGAGTTTATGGATAATGAAGGGTTTTTGGAAGTTGAAATTCCTACTCTCCAACCTACTTATGGCGGAGCAAATGCCAGACCATATACTACGGTTTCAAATGCTTGGAAATCAACTTTTTTCTTAAGCATTTCTCCGGAATTATATTTGAAAAGATTGTTAGTTGGCGGGTTTGAAAAAGTTTATACTGTTTGCAAGAATTTTAGAAATGAGGATGTTGATAAGACGCATAACCCTGAATTTACGATGAGTGAGTGGTACTGGGCTTATGCTGATTTGAACGATATGATGGTAATGACTGAGAAAATGGTAGCTTTTATTGCAAAGAAAGTTAATGGAACAACTAAGGCGCTTTATCAGGGAAAAGAAATTGATTTTGCGCCGCCATGGAAAAGAATTAAAATGATTGATTCATTAAACGAAAAATTAGGAAAAGATGTAAAGAAACTTTCTGTTGGCGAGTTACTAAAAATTTCTGAGAAAGAAGGTATTGTAATTGAAAAGGATGAACAGAAGTGGGGTTTAGTTGTTGCTAAATTATTCGACCACTATTTTGAAGCGCAGTTAATTTCTCCTACTTGGGTTACTGAGTACCCGAAAGAAACTACTCCGCTTTGCAAACCATCAAGGGAAGATCCTGAGCGATTAATTGAACGAACCGAATTGTATGTTCTTGGCGGAGAACTGTGTAATGGTTACTCTGAACTAAACGATCCAATATTGCAAAGAACTGTTTTTGAGGAACAAAAAGACCAAGGCAGAGCAAAAGGAGAAAATCACCCAATGGATGAAGATTTTCTTGATGCGATTGGTTACGGAATGCCTCCCGCAGGCGGAATGGGTTTGGGTCTAGACCGATTAGTAATGTTTTTGACAGACTCTGCAACAATCAGAGATGTAATATTCTTTCCTCAAATGAGACCAGAAAAGAAAGATTGAAGTTATATAAATTCTGCTTTTTTTAATTAACTTCTTCAATTTTTATTCCAAACGCGCGCTAGTCATCTTTAAATACAAGTTTTTCATTCTATATTGTTATTATTATGGCAATTGAGCAAATAATTCGAACAAAACTTGGCGTTCAGGCTCTTGATAAAGCGCTTAATGGGGGCGTTCCTCAAGGGAATATAGTTCTAATCTCAGGTGGGACTGGAACAGGAAAATCTACTTTTTGTTTAGAATATATAATTAATGGGGCAACTTTGTTTGGAGAAAAAGGATTGTACGTTTCCACAGAACAAAACAAGGCTGAATTATACAAACAAGCAGCTGGGTTCAATTGGAAGTTAGAAGAGTTGGAGCAAAAGAATTTGGTGAAAGTAATTTATTTTGACATAACTTGTGAAGATGGCTTTTTAGTAAAATTAAATGCCCTTGTTCAAGAGTTTAAACCCAAAAGACTTGTAATTGATTCATTAACCACTCTTACGGACTCTTTATTGGTTTCTGATATCAACCCTAGTGGGGCTTTTTCAATGGTGCAAATAGCAGAAAACGTTATTCCTGTGCCTAGGACTGAACAAATAGTGACAAAAAATTTACTTTACACATTATTTAAAGGCATAAAAAAATTTGGGGTTACAACTTTTTTAATAACTGAGATGCCTGAAGATGAAAAGTCTCTCAGTGCTGATGGGGTAAGTGAATTTATTGCAGATGGGGTAATCGCACTTTACTATTTGGGTGCGGCGAGTACTGAAAATAGAAGTATGTTAGTTAGAAAAATGCGTTACACTGACCATGGTAAAAAAATAATAATATACAATATTAGCTCTAACGGACTGGAAATTTTGCCTGATGAGACTTATGGTCGTTAAAAACTTTAAAGAGAAACTTATTGCTTATTTAGAAATACCTTACCCCATAACAATAGTGATGGTGATTTTACCATTCCTTTTAGGGTATTTGTTCACCGGGGAGGCAATCGGGTTAAATATTATTTTTATTGCAATCGGGCTAATGTTTTCTTATATTGGGGGATTTAATACATTAAATGCGATTTCTGATATTAAACTAGATAAGATAAGTAAAGCACACCGGCCACTGCCTTCTGGAAGATTATCAATTTTTGAAGCAGTAAATTACACTTTTGCATTGTTTTGTTTTTTTTTAGTTTGTTCATTCTTTCTCTACTCAGTATATGTTTTTGGATTATGCGTCTTAATGGTTTTAACCGGCATATTGTATTCTTATTTTATTAGGCTTAAGGCAATTCCTGTAATTGCTAATATTTACCTTGGGTTAGTCTATACGTTCTTTCCGTTATTTTTAGGCTGGGCTCTATTAAGAGATTATTTATCTTTTCCAATAATACCCAGCTTATTAATTTTTTTGTTTACTACTTTGGTGTTAGTCTGTAAAGATTTTGAGGATTATTTTGCAGACAAAAAAAACGGAGTTATCACATTTGTTAACTTTTTCGGTATCAAAAAATCAATATGGTTAATTGCGTGCTGTTTTTTTGTATTATTTTTACGAGATAATTTATTCATAATATAAATATAGAAA
>JBAXCL010000121.1:0-3208 GCA_037141515.1 archaeon | reverse complement strand
AAAAATATATCACAATCGTTGCAATAATTGGGGCGGGGTTATTCAACTGGTGGCTATTATTACAAGGAATAATCGGCGCACTACTAATGAGCGTCATATTATACACACTAATAAGGCTAATGATGTCCTCCCGAAAACTCCTCTCTTCAGAAGTACTAGTATCAAAACTAGAAGAAGGAATGATTCCTGCAAAAAGCCTAATACTTGAAGGAAAAAAAGTAAAAGAAGCAGAAGGCATAAGTTACTCAAAGATAATTAATCATGCAAAAAGCAAAAACTTTGCAGCGATTGGCGAGCTTTTTACCCCAAAAGAAGAGATTATTTCCGCGCAAAAAGCAAGAGGACTAACAATAGAAGAGATAAAAGAGGTCAAAAAACTACTGGCGAAAGGATTAATACCAAAAAAGATGCTAATAAAGGATAGCATGCCCTTCGTACCAACAATGCTGCTAGGATATATCCTATGCATTGTACTTGGCGATTTTGTGCTTAGAATGATTTTAGCTGGAGTGCTTTAATATGAAAAAAGGACAAACAGTACTTGAATTTTTATTTCTTTTATTAATAATAATAATTTATTTGACCACGCTCGTAATACCACTCACGAAAGATGCACAAAACGCAATAGGGGACACAGAAAAAATAGCACGAGCAAATAACGAAACACAAAAAATAGCAAACTCAATAGAAAAAGTTTCTATGCTCGGAGAAGGTTCACGCCAAACAATAGATGTTTTTGTTCCTGAAAACACAAAAATACTTTGCACTAGCGCAGGACTAAAATTTGAAGTAATTCTTACATTAATACCATTCCCAGCACAATGCGACGTGAATGGAAAATGCACTAAATTATTTCCTTTTCCGCAAAATACAATCGTTATTTGCCCAACTAACCCATTAAGCGCATACACGAAAGCAAGCATTACTGCGGAAAAAACAAGCGCAGGCGTAACACTAACCCAAACGAGCTGATGAAATGAACCATAAAGGGCAAACAGCATTCGAAGCACTATTTGTTTTTATCATAGTAATATCTTCAGCAATAATGCTGTTATCACTTTATTCTTCAATTAGTGAAGACACAATTGCACTAAGCACAGCACGGGCCGAAACAAACAAACAACTTGCCATGCAAAAAACAAATATCGAAATAATTGATGTTAATATAAAAAGAATTGGGGGAGAAGTTAATATTTGGATAAACCTAAGCCAAAACACTACACTTGATTTAACAACAATAAAAGAAAGTATTAAGGCAAACACTGCATTCAAAAACATTAAAATAAACGGGCAATGAATTACGATACGTGCTTTTTGGCCTAATCTAAACAAAAACAATAAATTTTTACTTCGACAATAAGCGAAAAACACGAACTGCTTTTTTAAAGAAACTCTTTTGAATTAAAGATGAACGAAACAACAATAGCCAGAATTTGCCTCGCAGTCACAATAATTGGAATAGTTATTTTTACCGCAACATACGAAGAAGAGTTCCAAAACAGCACAGTCAGTAATTTACTCCATAAAGAAGGCGAAAAAGGAATAATTTTTGGAAAAATTGATTACGTAATCAAAAATTACCCTGTAACAATATTCATTATTAACGATGGAAATACTGCAAACGTGTACTATCCAAAAGCCACTACTTTTGAAAATGATACATTCGTAAAAATTTATGCTCAAAGCGAAATGCACGGCAAAACTCTTGAACTATTTGCGCAAAGAGTGATACCACAATGATACTGCTATTTTGCGCCGCAGGAATAATTGCTGGAATAATCGCGGGATTAATACCTGGAATTCACACAAACAACATTGCAGTACTACTAGCCACAAGCCCAATATTTGGAATAGAAGCAACCGCATTCATACTAAGCATGTGCACAGTACAAGTATTCATAGATTTTATACCAAGCATTTTTATTGGTGCACCAAGCGAAACAACTTTTGAAGCAATACTCCCCGCACACAAAATGTTTTTAGATGGGCGCGCATACGAAGCAATATGCTATACTACATTTGGCGCAATAATTGCAATAATAGCAGGAGCATTATTAACTCCGGTTTTTTTTCTCTTCATAGAACAAAATTCAACTGAAATAATGAAATCAACACCAGCAGTACTTGCGTTTGCTTTAATCATATTTGTAATTCATGAAAAGGGATGGAAAAGTAAAATAACTGCAGTATTTGTGATAATTGCGGCGGCAACACAAGGATATTTATTTACAAACCAAATATTCCCGCTAATTACCGGATACTTTGGAATAGCGGGAACTGCATACTCGCTTAAAGACAAAATTACGCCAGTAAAACAAATACTAAACGCAGAAGTATCGGTTTTGGCAATAAAAGAAGCCCTAATTGGTCTTGCAGGGGGCACAATAGTATCAGTAATGCCTGGAATAGGAAGCAACACTGCAGGAGGAATAATAAATACTTTTAGAAACGAAAGTGGGCACAAAAATTACCTCGCAATGCTAGGCGCAATCAACGCCAGCAACTTCTTCTTCTCATTTTCAATACTTTTCGCACTATCAAAAGCACGAAATGGGGGAATGCTTGTTCTTGCAGAAAAAATAATTGCCACTCCTCAAACATTATTCTACGGAACGATAATAATGCTTATTTGCGCAGGGATAGGAGGACTAGCCGCACTCACACTAGCAAAAAAAGCCACCAAAATATTTGATGAAAAACTAATCCACAAAGCATCAATTGGCGCAATCATCCTAATGATTTGCCTAGTTATTGCATTTAATGGAATTAACGGGCTAATTGCACTAATATTTTCGACTGCACTAGGGCTGTTTGTTCTTACACAAAAAGTCCACAGAAGCCTATGCATGTCAGCACTAATCGTACCAGTGCTCTTTTTTTACATATTCATTCTAATATAAATCATGTGGAAAGTAAAAAGAACGCTTCTTCTTGACGCAGGCATGGCCGCAAGAAATTATTACCCAAAGGAATTCATGTGCTTTTTGGGTGGAAATGGGGAAAACGAAACAATAGAAGAAATTGTGTTCTTACCCACACAAACCTCTGAAAATTCAGCAAGCGTAAACGAACTAGATATTCCATTTGACGATACAATAATCGGAAGCTTTCATTCACACCCATCAGGGCCAAATTCGCCAAGCAGACAGGACAAAAAATTCTTTTTAAAATACAAAATAAACGCAATAATCAATAACCCCTTTACTCC
>JBAXCL010000120.1:0-3228 GCA_037141515.1 archaeon | reverse complement strand
CCCCAACATACCCTATCATGATAACGCAGAGGAAGAGCTTCCCCGACACTTTGTAACGCTGAACTACATTTTCAAAATTGATTTTGCGATTAAACACCAGTTTATAATAATCAGTTGTAACCAAACTTCTTTTAATTATGACTTTTGAAAGAACCTCAACAATACTGCTTCACAAAGCAAAAGGCAAAATGTATTTCCGCACAGGTGTGCCTTTTGACATTGCCACTCAAATGCTTGGCTTGTCAAGAGATGTCAAGCGACAAGAGCTTATTTGGCGCATTGAAAACAACAAAGTAATTGTCGAGAAAAAATAAAGGGCTAAATTCCCGCTACATTCTCGCTACATTATGGCATATTTTTGGTTGTTATTGGCTTATGGTTGGCTCTTGTGTGGCACTCACGTGGCTTATGTGTGCCACTTGTTAGCTGATTAATGACTTTATGCCTTAAAGAAACAGAGAACAGACGACATTCACGACACAGAAGGGGTTTGTGTGTCGTCTGTGTTGTGTGTGTCGTGTGTATCGTTAGTGTCGTTTGTGTCGTTTTTAGAAATCTGGTTCCAATCAGGAAGATTAAAAGCATTTTTTTCTATTAAGCGATAGGCTCCAACATTCCTTTTGACCTCACGTTTGTTACCCTCTTCTTCTGAAGAAGAAACTACTATTGACTTTTCACCCTTTTCAAGATATTTTTCATTAACAAGCTTGCCAAGGTTAGCATAAAAGTTCTTGTGAGTAATGAAAGAGCATTTGTTTTCTATCTCACCGCCAGACCAAAGATAATGTTGAAGATTTTTTTGCGCCCCAACAACGGAATCATCAAGCTTTTGAATTTCTTGACATATTCTGCTTTGGTTTTTTGTAATTGGGATAAGGTCAGAGCTCTGACTTAGTTTGTTAAATACATTTCTAGCTATTTCATAATCTTGGCTTGTCGCAATAAAAAGCCCTTCATCGTTCTTTTCTCTTTGATATTGGTGTAAAGCGGTGCTTGCCCTTATAAAATCAAGGAACGTTCCAAATCTTGTTCTTGTTATTGTGCTGTCAGGGAAATAATTCTCTATCTTTTCCGCAAAAGGAATACAAACTTTAATTGGGTTAAGAAGTGCCATAGCCCCACGAAAGTTAGAATCAATGCTTTGCTCTTTTCCCTTAATAGAAAGTTTTGCTTTATGGGATTTAATTCTTTTTGTTTGCTCTGATGAAGCATCAAGATTAATTATATTTATTCGGCGGAGAAACTCATCATTCGGGATACTATGCGCTGTTGTAATAAAGATAACTGGCTTTCCACGAATAATAAGTTCTCTTACTTTCTGCTTGTCAAGAATAACTGCTTTCTGCTCGTTGCTCAAATAAGTTTTAAGTGTAGTTGAATCAAGCAAATCTTGAGAAACATCAATTAAAACAATTACTCGTTCATCAAATGAATAGGCTTCATCTTCTGAATGCCAGTAAGTTAATACATGCGCACTTATTCGGGATAGTATTTCTAAACGATGGCTAGGAACAAATACTTGGCAGACTTGTTTTGTTATATAATCTTTTCCTGTTCCGCTATCATCATTTGGCATTAAATTATAGGAAGTTCTATCCGAATTTTGAACTAATCTTCCGCAAGTGCAAAGCCCCATAACTGAAATTGTATCTTCTTCCCCGACAACATTTTTTTGAACTTCTTTAATTCCAAGTTCTAGTATATTTGGATTTTTTAAAATGTTTTCAATTTCGGGAGTTGAAACGTATCCATTCCTTCTTTCTTCTTCTCGTTGTATTTGTTCAAGATTTAATTCCATTTTTACCACCATTATTTGCATTAACTAAAATTGCCCCATATCGTCTTTCTAGTTCTTCTTGAACTATTCTGCCACTTCCAAAAACAATTACGCAAGAATAGCAAACTTGAAGTCTTACTTGATTATTCACTCTGAAGTTCAAGCGTTTAGAATGATTTGTTCCGCACAACGAACAACATTTTCTTTCCAAAGCCAGATTAAAATAAGCAGGAAGTTGTATTAGTTTTGACGGGGAGCTCTTCGGGGCTCCTTTATCTTTATTCATTTTCATCTTCACCTTCTTTTTCTTCTTCAATTTCTTCTTCTTTTCCAATCATTTTTTCTAATTTACTTGCATATCTTTTTGTAACATCGGGATACTTGGCTAAAACTTCTTTAATTGTGTCGGGAATGCTTTTTCCTTCCTTAATCAAATTAATTCCTTCCATCAAAGCCTCATTCTTTCGTTCTTCATTTTCACGAAACTTTGCCTTCCCTTTTTTTCCTAGCTCACTCATATACAAGCTTTTAACTTTTCTTTCAATTACCTTGTCAAAAATTATCTTAGAAGCAAGACCAGCTAAGAAAATTAACACAAAAGCCAAAATTAGAACAAATGAATCCATTTAACCGAACTCCTTTGATAACAATTCCATGACTACTTGTTTGTCAAGTGCTCGTCTGGCGCAATAAGCCTCAAGCCAATCAGAAAAGTTCATTTCTTTTTCCCCTCTCTTCCATAAACTTGAGCCCATGCTCGTTCTATTTGTTGGCTTTTTGGAATCCCTGTATTTTCATAAACTTTTTGCATTCCAATAAATACTTCTTCTGACAAAGAAAATGTGTTCTTATGCTTCATATTAGATACACCTATAATGTAATATTGCATAGTATTGTCTTTTAAAGGTTTGGTGCACCTAACGTATATATGCCTGCTAAAAATCAGAAAATACCGCTTGAAAAAGCTATTGCTTATGGTGAGATAATCTTTGCTTTAATGGAAGGGAAAACTAGTGCCGTATCAATAAGCAAAGAGCTAAACAAAACCAACCCGACAGTTTTTGAGCAATTAAGAAAGCTAGTTCAAAAAGGCTATGTGATTAAAGAAAACCAAGAATACAAAATTGACAAAGAGGCATTGGTTGATTATTGGATTAAAAAGTTTAATATTAACAAAAATGACAAGAAGCTAGCAATAGAAAAATTTGATATAATATTTAATTTTCCTTTATTCATAGGTTTTTCTTTCCCCTCAATAAAAAAAGCATATAAAATGTCAATTGATGAGATGGGAAAGAACATGTCTGATATGCTCGCATTCAAAAGAGATACTCAATCAAGAGCAAAACTGGAACAATTTTTCAAACTACTTGAATAATCCCTTTTTTTCCAATATTTTGCTAATCAATTCCTCAAGTATTTGGGGCTCATTCTTTGCTAGTGAATTAAGC
>JBAXCL010000119.1:0-3239 GCA_037141515.1 archaeon | reverse complement strand
TCTCAAAGTTTAGTCTTCCCCGTATTAATAATAAGTATTTTTTTATCCTTTGGAATACTATGCTTCATCTGCAATAAAAGCGCTAAACCCGCAATTCCACTAGGTTCGGCATTAATTCCTTGATCCTGTGCCAAGAGAAGCGCTTCGTTAAGGTACTGCTCTCCCATCAAATAAACTCCTGAAGCCTGATTACAATAACCAGCTGAACGAAAAATATGAATCCACTGCTCATTATAATATGAAAACGGGTTATGAGGCGCATAGAGTTTCTCAGCCTTTGAATCCCTACTGTTAGTTGCTGCTGCAAAAAAAGCGCAATTTCTAACAACTTCAATATCGCCCAAAAAGCGCGGATCGTGAACCTCGCTAGTAACTTCTTTTTTATTCACATTCAAAATATTCTGATACAAATTCCCAGTGCCAAAAGGAACAAAGCAATAATCTGGAGAACTATTTAGAATTTCATAACTCATCCAATCATAATACCTAGTAGTCGGACCAAAAGCATCCGCAGAAGTAATATCAAAACCATTTTCATTATTTGTCAACTCAAGAACATCATTCCACCCAAGAGGTTTTTTTTGCAAATCGTGCTTATACACATCACAGCCGAGACTCTCGAGCTTTTTAATCATAAACTCACTAGTCCCCTCGTCAACCAAAACATTTAGATTTGGCAAATGATACTTCCTTAACATTGTTTGAACCGCAACAGCAGCAGAACCTGAAGAAATTAGTGACAACCTTGGAAGATCATCCCTAACCTGCCCAATTTTTTTCGCAAGCAAAAAATCCCTATAAACCAATACTATCTCCCAAGCCATCCTATCCTTGTGAGTGCCAGTTGGATTAACACTCTCGTCCTTTAGCCAAACATTAGAAAACCCATTTACTTTAATTTGATAAGTTGGAGTAGCAGGGAATTTTGGATTATCCGGAGGAAACTCTGGGCGAGAAGGATCATTTTCAGAGCCAACCCTAATAGAAGAAAGAATTCGTTCATATTCCTTTGAAAGCCCCACAAAACCACGCCAAAAACATTAATTACTATAGATATACTTTTAAGAAAAATTTATAACACCGAGCAATTAGGCTTTTACCTTTAATATAACAAGTGACAATCATCAGAAACTAGATTTTGAAATTGAATTACTTAACCAAGAATTAGTTAACCTATTATTCGCAAAACTTAATCCTTAACCAAAATATCAAAAACAATCTGTTCCTTTGTAGGAGAGAATTGCCTTACGCGCATTGAACGAACAATCTCAACTATTCTTTTCGCTTTCTTTGCACTCTCAAATATCTGATTCTTGGGAGTATCAAAATCCCCTTTAACAACAATCTCATAAAAGTGAATTACGCCATTAGGTTTTGCGCAATAAAGCGCTTCTTTAAGGAACTGATAACCAGTGTGCGGCAAAGGCATAGCAATACGGTCAAACACACGCTTAAACTTTTTATAAACTTTTTTCACGTCCCCCTTAACAAGATCTACATTATTCACTTTATTCAAAACTAAATTTTGTTTTGCATATTTATGCGCAGCAGGATTAAGTTCAATCGCAACAGATTTTTGCATTTTAGAGTGCTTTGAAAAAACAATTGGATACGGGGCTACCCCGCTAAACCAACACCCAACAACTTCCCCAGCTTTTATTTCATTAGCAATCCTTAAGCGTTCTCCGCCCAAACGAGGCGAAAAAAAAGCTTTTCCAAGAGGAATTAAAAAAGTACACCCGCTTTCTTTGTAAGTTGCAACTGTTTGCTTCTTTCCGGCAATTACTTTTACTTTTTGAATTCGATAAGGACCCAAATGATTACTTTCAATACTACAAACAGTTTCGAATCTCGGATGAAGCGAAAGAAGAGTACTTCCAATCAATTTCTTTTTTTTATTTAACTCTTTAGGAATCTCAATAACAGCAATATTTCCAAAAGAGTCAAATGCTTTTGGCGCAAATTCAAATTCTTTAGTAGAAAGCTTTTCCTTAAGCGCCTCTTTTAGATTTTTAGAATTATTTCCAAAGCCATTATTTTCAGACATACAAAACAATAATCAAAAAACACTAATTTAAACCTTATATAATACGATTTTTAGCATGGTTGAGGACTTTTTTTACCAGTACTTTGTGAAACCCATAATAAGCCCTGAAGTACAAGGATACAATCTATTCAATACTGCAGTATATATTATCCTCCTTGTTATCGCGTGCGCACTAATATATTTTTTACTACGCAAGAAAGTTGAGTTCAATCAAAAACTCTTTACTGCATTAATTCCATTTATACTTTTTGGAATATCGATGAGAGTAATAATGCACCAAATTGAAGCAGGGTTGCTTGTTATTGATTGGCTAACCAAAACCGCTAACCCAATGGAAATTGGTTTTTGGTTTTTTACGCCCGGAATTTGGATTCTTACCTTCAGCATTGTTGTAATTGGACTGCTAATAAGCGGAGTGCACAAAAAAATTAACACAAAAAAACTATTTTGGTTTGGAATAATTGTGTGCATAGGCCCAGTATTATTTAACTTTAGCAGATTTAACAACTGGATTTGGTTTTTAGGAACCGCAACAGTAATAGTAGCAATTGCTTTTGGATTATGCTGGCTAATTAATAGATTTACTAAATACAAAATACTTAACGAAAAAATTAATTTGTTTATTGTGGCTGGACAAGCCATTGATGGGATAGCAACCGCAGTCGCAATTTCGTTCTTTAATTTCTCCGAACAGCACGTTGTTTCAAACGCAGTACTAAATATCCACCCCACATTATTTGTTGCGATTAAACTAGGAATAGGGGCACTAATTTGCTGGAGCCTTGACGATTACCTGGCAGAATACACTATAAAAAACAAAAATAATTCCGTAAAAATATCAAAAAGAAATAATCTAATTGGATTTGTAAAAATAGTAATTGCAATACTTGGATTTGCTAACGGACCAGCTAGTTTGTTTAAACTTGGAATAATTTAAATTAATATTAAAACCAAGAACTCTAAAATTTAATATTACGAAACAACATATTTTATTTTTATAAAATATAATTGTATTTTTAACGATTTCAGCTTTTTGGAAAGCTATTTTTTCACGTAGTTTCCAAAAACTAGTTGCGACTGTTAGTTTAAGTTGTTTTTGTATATCATATATATCAAATTATGAATAAAGTTTACATTTAATAAAAATATTTTTCTGATTTTATCAAACTTTCTTCTTTAATCAGCATATATG
>JBAXCL010000118.1:0-3261 GCA_037141515.1 archaeon | reverse complement strand
GTTAGAGCACGTCTTCAGCCGAAGGCAAACTCAAAAAGTGGCAAAGTTAAGTTTAAATCGCAAATCAACTCTATGAGACGCAATATCCCATGAAGCCATAAGAAAGAAGTCGCTTTCATGCAAGTGATTTCCTTTATAGAGAACAAAATCTTTGTGTTTTGCCATATATTCACGAGCCAATATGACTAAATTTTTCTTTGCACCAAGTGTTCTGCAAATTTCTTCAACAATATTTTCGCGTTGCTCTTTGGCAAAACTTTATCCACTTTGCTCCACGCAAGTAGTACCAACTCTTCGGCTTTTTTCTTAGAGTATTCTATTCCATCGTATTTTTTTATTATATCAAGTGCTTCTTGAATTACTTTTGGGTCAAGTGTATGCGAGTCAAGTATTTCTATCAACCTTGCTTTGTCAGTAATATTTGCTTTTTCCAAAGTGCGTATTACAATTAGTGTTCTTTTTCCTTCGTGTATGTCTCCGCCAATGCTTCCTTTTCCTTCTTTGAATTTGTCTTCTGTTAGTTCTAAGATATCATCTTGTATTTGGAAACCTACTCCGACTATTTGCCCAAAGTCTCCAAGTGCTTCGAATTGTTTTTGGCTTGCTTCGCCGCTTATTGCGCCAAGTTGGCAGGCAAATCTAGTAAGTACTCCTGTCTTGCTTAGGCACATATTCAAGTATTGCGCTTCGTTTGGTGTGAATCCGCCGTGGTGCCATGCAATATCCCATGCTTGCCCTGAGCACACGCGCAAAAGTTCTTTAATAAACAAGTCATAAATCTGCATTTTTTTCTTGTTTCCTAATTTGAATTCGTCATTCATTATTTTTGCCATTGGCCAAAAATACATTATTGTCCCAGTATTAACTGCAGTGTCTACGCCAAATATTTTGTGCGTGCATGGCTTTCCTCTTCTTGCTTGTGAATCATCCTCAACATCATCTTGCATTAGTGTTCCGTTGTGAATTAGTTCAACCATCGGGGCTAGTTTCATCGCGTCAGAGTATTTTCCGCCAACCGCTTCAGCTACAATGCATGCCATTACTGGGCGAAATCTTTTTCCGCCTCTGTCAAGTAAGTCCCATATTGGTTTATTTACACCGGCGTTATACGCTTCTAAGTCAAGTTCAAAAATAGTTTTTCCTAACGCTGATTCTACCCATTTTTTACTTGGCTCGCGCGGGATAAAGTTTTCAATTGCTTTTTCAATTTCAGGAACCTTGTTTTTTAGGTAGTCTTTTATTTCCATTTTTGCTTCTTTTTCACTAATCAAATTATTCACCAAATATAGTTCTTCTTATCATGAAGATTATGCCTTTTGCCATTAAAAATATATCTTCTTTTGTTATTCATTGAATTTTGAATAGTTATATTTAAATGGTTGCGAGTTGAAGTGCTAGTTTCTTTTCAAGCAGTTCTAAGAATTCAGTCAGTTTTTCGTTTGGGACTTTTGAACCTGCTGCAACTTTGTGCCCTCCGCCTTCTACGCCTTCAATTTCTTTTCCTATTTCTTTTAGTGCCCCGCCTAAGTTTAGTCCTCTTCTTACTAATTCGCTTGTTCCTCTTCCGGATACTTTCATTGTCCCGTCAATATTTCGGGCTAGTGCAATTATTGGTTTGTTTTCGCTAATTATTGAACCATATAGCATTCCTGCAATTATTCCAACAATTGATTCGTCTATACTTGTGCCAGCGTCAAAGAAATAAAACGATTTTTTTTCTTCTATCCCGTGTTTTTGAATGAATTCTATTCCTTGGCGTAAATTATTTCTGTGCGCATCCATTAATGCGAGTGCTTCTCCGTATGCTTCTTTTCTATCACCTAAGCATACTGCGAGTGCAATTTCTGGGTGTTTGTTTCGTCCGCAAGCATTTAGCATTGTAGCGAATTCTTTTCCATCGCGTAATGGACTCTTTGGGTGTTCATTAAGAAAAGTATATACTTCCCCCACTAAATCCTTTATTTTCCATTCAGGAACATTGTGTTCAGCCAAGTTCATTATAAGTGCGCTTGTTAGTGCGCGTTTTTGTTCTGCATCCAAATCTTCGTATGAAATATATCGTTCAGTAAATGGATCTTTTAGAGGTATTCCAAGTTGTGCGAGTAGTGCTTTGCAATTATCTTCGCTTGCGGTTAGTTCAGGGAGTATTGGATTTGATGAGAACATTAGAAATGAAACTAACGGGCGGCTTATTCTGCCGTATAAGCGTAAATCTTTTTTTACTTCAAGTAGTTTTTCTTTTACAGCAATATCAATTATTTTTCTATTCATTCCAACTAAGTTTGAGTCAACATTAAAATCCATCATGTCCCCAAGTGCTCCGACTACCCCCAAAAAACTCAAGTCCTTGTTTTTTTCGTTTAATGCGAGTGCAAAAAAGAATGTTACCCCTGCCCCCGCAATTTCTGTGCCGCCGTTTATTCCAAACATTAGTGGATTTACGTGCCAATTGTGTTCAACTATTTTTGCATTTATTGTTACTGGTTGGTGGTGGTCGAGTACAAAAAAGTTTTCACCAAATTCTTCAACTAAGTAATCGAGTTGCCCGCTTCCAAAATCTACAAACAAATAATTTTTTCCTAGTGCGCGAATTTCAGCTAAATTCTCGCGATATAATTGTTTTAAACAAAGTCGCGCAACTTTTTTTCCTTCTCTTTCAAGTGATTTAATTGCTATTGCGCCGCTTGCGCACCCGTCGGCATCATGGTGGTGTATTACTACAAAATCATCGCGTTTTTTTACTTCATCAGCAGTTCTTTTTAGCAAATCAAAGAACGCTTTTTCGTTTCTTTCCCCAATTGGCGTTTCGTATTGCATAAATTAATTGATATTAAGAGCGAATAAAAAGGTTGGCTAAGTGTTATGCCAAACGAAAATTAGTTGCGAACCAAAATAAGTTTCTAAATAAATTGCGGGTTTGACTTTAAATTAATTAATTCACATTTTTTTTAATTAGCTCCAAGTACACCCTACTAATTTGCAGGAATTAGGATAACTATTAAAATTTGAACATGTAGTTGGAGTACCTGTGCACTTAAATTTTTGCGTACACCCAGCATCTTTACAAACTTGTGCAGACCCAACATCCTCACACCCATAAAGCTCATAAATAATACACCTTTCGAAAAGCATGTCCCAATGACAAACTGCGTCCGCGACCAAACATTCAGTCGAATTGGTTATCCCGCTACAGACTGGATACCCTTCACAATAATCATATACTTTTATGCAACCCCCTGCTGCTACACAGGCGTTCATGAC
>JBAXCL010000117.1:0-3267 GCA_037141515.1 archaeon | reverse complement strand
ATTTTTAATAAATCAATACTTTTTAGAGATTAATTAATTTAAATCAAAAACGCGCTAGCAGTAACACTACTATCCCAAGAAAAGCGTGGGCGAGTCTTAATCATCCAAGTGCGCTCAGTATTATCATCAATTACAAGCGCAAATCCTTTTTGGCGAGGCATCTCGGAGAAAAGCTTATCCAAGTCAGAGTGCATGTAACTAGGACGAAGCGCGCTAACCGCAGCAATATCTGGTTGAGAAGTCATTCTGTGAGAAATAAATAAATCACACTGGCTGATAGCATCAGGGTGAAGTTTCTCCGGACGCTGAGTAGCAAGAATTAAACCTAAACCAGGTTGGCGGCCAACACGAACCCACTCAAGCAAAATCGAAAGCGCAATATTAGCCTCGTCCCTTGGCATGAACATATGCGCTTCATCAATCAAAAGCCAAACAAGAGGCATTTTACTTGAACGCTTCCCCTCTTTAATAAGGCGAATCTCCTCTTCTTTTCTAAAAAGCATTCTCTGCTCAAAAATCTTTTTTCCAATCAAAGCAACAACAACATCCTTAACGCCTTCCGCACCAAGCGTCTGGCGATAAGAAGAAACATCAATAACAGTAATCTGCCCAGGAGTTGCTAACTCAGAAATTTTTGTACCCTCCTTCTCAATAAGGCCCCAATTTTTTACCATCGCAAAACGAGAAGCAACAGCCTGCTTAATAACATCAGTC
Organism: archaeon; assembly: GCA_037141515.1. Taxonomy (GTDB): domain Archaea; phylum Iainarchaeota; class Iainarchaeia; order Iainarchaeales; family JAAZKV01; genus JAAZKV01. The sequence goes on along the minus strand of JBAXCL010000117.1, from coordinate 2,553 downwards.
GACTCAGAATCATTTTTTGTTGCAAGAATAATATCATCAATACCATAATACGTACCAACTTTTTCTCGCACATACTGAATTACGCGAGAAATTAGAATTCCTTCAGGATCACGCCAACTCAACCTAAAAAGCGCCATCCACTCGCTCTCCTCAAGCTCAGAACACTTCAAAGTAAAAGCACCATCAATAGGAATCCCCTTATCTTGATAAAATTTTAATTGCGCGCTAGGAACAAGCACCTTAACATCAGTTTTTTGAGCAGAAAGTTCCCAATCCTTTAACTCAGAAATATTTCCTGCAGGAACTTTTAATCCCCAAAAAATACCAACAGTGTCAATAGTAATAGCTGATACACGACTCTTAATCGAAGGATCAAGCCGAGCAAATTCTTCCATGAAAACTGCTAACGAATGACTATTATGAATTATTATATCATTAGCCACAAAATTGTGACATTTTGGAACAGAAATATCATACACTTTTGTTTTTTCATTAATCTCTTCTACAGAAACTATCGCATCCCAATAAATATCAGACTCGGCTAACTGAGAAATAAGTTCATTCCCATCAGCAACAGCAATCTGCAATAACTTAACTCGGCTTGGAGAATAAAAAATGCTTTCTCGCAAAGCCTTTGGGTGCTTATAACCGATTTTTCTGCCAACCTCCGCCCAATTATTTGGAGAATAAGTATTCCAAATTTCTTTTGGAATAGTGTCGTTGTTTGGATTAAATTTTCTTTGAGCAAACAAATCCTGCAATTGCTTTTGCCGAACCTCTTTTTCACCAAAAAAACCAATTTTGTCAACAAAAATCTTACAAAAAATACCTTCAATAACTAACTCAAAAGCAACAAATTCTTTTTCTTTCAAGCGAACAATTTTTTGCCGCAAAGTTGAAATTACACCAAACTTTAACAACAAATGCTGAACCTGAATAATCAGTTTTTTTGAACTTGAAGCATAATCAATTCGAAACCTATTTTCTTCCCGCCAAATACTACCATCACAAGAAAATAATCTATTCAAAAACAACGCAGTTTTCTGCTCACTAAGCCCAAATACTTCTTTTGGTAATTCTTTGTGAATAGATTTCTTTCCATAAACACCAATACTAATTAACCAATCACGTAAAAAATTAATATGCTCAAATTCAGTTCCTTTGGCAAATTTACCATTTTCGCGCACAGCTTTCTTTACAATAGTTAGAGGATTTGAATTAACAACCCTAACTTGGCCATACGAATCACTCCTTGCTTTAACACAAAGCAGCTCATCAAAATCTTTAACTGATTTTGCAAAATCATTCAAAATATTTTTATCAAAATTAGTAAACCAAACAGCACGGCGCATAATATACCCTTCAGCAACCAAGTAAGCCAAGAGCTTGACCTGCGCCTCACTCATAAATCCATTCCCAAAAAAACCCACTTTTCTTGGAACACCAATCCTTGAACCAACACTTAATTCCTGAACAGGCTTCCAGCCATCAATTGTAAATAACGGATGCTCAGGAGTCAAAGTTATTTCCCTGCCTGTTCGCGTCTTAATTTTTAACACTTTGTCAACTTCCCTTTCAAAAAATTCATCCATTCCTTGCGCACCCAACTTAAAAGAATCATTTAACGCAACTATTTTTCTTGAATCATTCTTCAAATCCTTAATCTCAACAAGAGAACCATCTTCAAGCAAAATTTTTGTATCCCCAGCAACGCACTTCCCGCCACCCCTCTTACCGCAAATAAGCATTAAGTGAGGGCGACTAACATCAACAAGAACTTTTCTACCAAGAACAGGACGCTCACCACTACTCATCACAACCTTTCCAAGGTAAGCACACCCTTCAGAACCATATTTCTCAAGATCGTTAAGATCACGCCCAAGAACAGCAGGTTCTTTTGTAAATTCATCACTCATAAGAACAACCAAATTAATTTAATCAATTATTTAAAATCAATTCTAAATAATATAACTAACTCAAATATGATAAACACTTCAACAAAAATAAAACTTTTTTCTTACAGTGAAAATAAAATTATTTTATCTTCTTAATTTACGCTCCCCAAAAACCACATAAACAACAAATGCAATAACAAACACAATAATACCATGATTAAAATCAGGAACTGTTAAAGGCTTAGAATTTCCAAACACATACGGAAAAAATATTTTCTTCTGACAAACGCCACACTTAGTAGTGTGCGTAGTAATATCAGCAACAGCTAGAAGAGTTACTCCTGATTTTTGCGCACTTGACAGTTTCACAGTCACTGTAGAAGGAATAACATTACAATTAATAATCGATTTATCAATCACAATTACTTCTTTAGAAACCCCATCAAAAAAACTCAAATCCGCCTTCAAATTAACATTACAACTCAAAGTAACATTCACATCCCCATTATCCAAAACCAAACCAGAAAACGAAATAATAGAATTAACATCACCAGGCACGATGGGCGGAACTGGATTATCTTTGCAACAAAATGAAGTAGGATTAGCTATTGGCCCACAATTTTGAATTAATGGATCCTGAGTTTGCGAAGATGTGCAC
>JBAXCL010000116.1:0-3294 GCA_037141515.1 archaeon | reverse complement strand
AGACTACACTAAATCAAATCTGATTAATTATGCGCTTTAATGACTACGCAAGGCTTGACCAAAAGCTCTTTGAAACAGCAGGCGCTGTAGAAAATAACCTGTTAAAATTCATTAATCCCCTAAATTTCGAAGAAGAGAAAAGATTGTTTTTTGCAGCATTAAAAAAAGGAGAAGAATACAACCCCATATTTACTTACTCCGAAAGAAATCCCTCCTATGCATACTTCACAACAAAATCAGCACTTTCAACTTTTAACTCCGAACTCTGCGAAATGGCAAAAGAAACTGGGCGAGACGAACTTGGAATAATATTTGATTCCGAAATACTGGATTTACAAGAAAAAATAGAGATGATTAAATCAATAGGAACTGCAAATTTTAGCGGAAACACTGAATCATACTACGGAGAACTCCAATACGAATCATTAAGACTTGCGATTAAAACAATAAAAAAGAACCCCCTTGAAAAAGAAACCCCAATTGAATTTAATAAAGCTATTGAAATAATAAAGAACTTCCTCAAAAAAAAGCGACTCACTTACAAAATTGTTATACGAGAACCTGGCGGCGCACGTTTCGCAGTAATAAACTCAAGAAGAGAACTACTAATCAACAAAGACACAATATTTACTGAAGAAATGGTAAAAAGATTTATAGCGCACGAAATCGAAACTCACATTTACAGATACGAAAACGGGCTTTCACAACCATACAAAATATTCGCCCACGGGTTTTCCCGAGAAACAACCCAAACAGAAGAAGGACTCGCAACATGTGTAGAAAAAATGCTTGGCGTAAGCTCAGAAAAACAAGTCAAAGAATACGCTGGAAGATTAGTGGCAATAAACACCGCAATAAAGAATAGCTTCTTTAAAACATATGTGGAAATGAACAAATACTTTGACGAAGAAAATTCGTTTAGACTAACTCTTCGCGCAAAAAGAGGAATACTAGACCAGTCAAAAGGCGGCGCTTTTTTTAAGGACGCGCTTTACTTCAAGGGAATGCTACACGTGGAAAAATTTCTAAAAACCCACGAAGTGAAAGAACTTTACTTTGGAAAATACGCCATAGAGGATATTTTACTTGTTAAAAATATTCCTGGCCTAAAAGAACCTAAATTTATGCCAAATCTTCCAAAAAGTTAAAAAATCAATTATAATTAATATAAACAAAAATCAATTTAATTATTATTAATTACATATCAAAGAATACATAATAAACACTATTTCTTAAAATTAATTTCAACATAGTTTTTAATCGTTCTATCTCCATTAGCTTCAGCAATCTTTGAAAAATAACACCCGGGCAACTCCATTCTTTTTCGATGATATTCAACACACTCGAAACAAATACCCTTTTTTTCACATTCAAAAGTACAAGTGCATTTTTTTAAATTCTGTCTTTGCTTACAGCCCATAAATCCACTTCCTTTTTTGGAACCTTAAATATTTTCCCATGCCCAGGAATAACAAAGTCAGCTTTTGTTAGAATTAATTCTCTACTAGCCACTAACTGTGCATCACTTTTTGAAAAAGGATCCACAAGATTAATAAGCGTCTTTAAATCAGTCTTTTGATTTTTATCAACCCACCACCAAAGATCCCCCGCAACAGCAACTATCCCCTTACCAGTCTTAACTAAAAGCGACGCGTGCTCAAATGCGTGACCCGGAGTAGGAACAACCTCAATACTAGTCCCTGGAAGAAATTTTGAGTAATTATATTCTGAATCCCCGCGATAAATTGTGTCAACATCAATAACATCTTTTCCAAGAAAAAGTCTAATATTAAGCAAATGATCAATGTGAAAATGCGTCAAGAAAATATAATCAATATCCGTCGGTTCGATTTTCTGCTTCTTTAAAGCAACCAAAAGCAATTTTTCATTACAGCCAGGATCAACAATAATTCTTTTGCCATTATCTTCAATTAGAACAGTGGTTGGGGACGCCACAAGACAATCAGCATTCTGCCGCGCATAACCCTCAACAAGAACAATAACCTTGGCCAAAATATCACCATAATAACTTAGAATAACTTATTTTATAAAGTGCGCGAAAGTAGAATAAGAGTATTATAAAAATACTCACAGGAACGAACTTCGAAACCGTTGAACGCACGCCCGCGTCCAATTCCGCTTGGCGCTAGCAAAACAATGTTTTGCAGCTCCGTAAAACCAGCAGGTTTTACTTGGGCCAAACAGAAAACGCATAAGTGCTGTTTCTAACAGCACAAAAGAGAATGCACGGGAACGGGTTCGAACCGTTGAACGCACTAAGCGACCAGATCTTGAGTCTGGCGAGTTTGACCGCTTCTCTACCCGTGCAAATTTACTAAATTTATCCGCCTGCGAAAGCTTAGCTAACACAGCGCACTACAACAAATAACAATTCCCAAGCAAGATTAAAATAGGTTGCCATAGAGCCCAAAATTAGAAAAACAAGCAATTTAGCAAATACAAAATAACCATTGTTTTTGAATAATTACTTAAACTCTAAACCTTCGCCAACACGCAAAATATTTAGGTTTTTGCCTCTCAAAAAAATTGTGCCCTTATTTCCCACAGTAAGCTCTTTGACAGAAGACACCCCTTCCTTAAGATCACTAATAGGAATAAGTTTACCTTTGATTTTAACTTTGAGATTTTTCTTCAAAAGCCCAGATTCGACACTGCCAGAAAGCATTACTTGCGTTCCAATATCATAAATACTATCAATAATAAAAATATTTTTCTTTGAAACAACTGGCTTCTTTTCCACAATAACATCCTTTGGCTTAGCATGATCAGGCACTATAATATCTAAATTATTAGCTCCTGCAAGAATAAGCTCTGAATCGCTTTTAACTTCGCTCTTTTTTTTACCAAAACCTAAAAATCCCATATCAACATTGCGCCCCAAAACAAATAAAAAACAACTACAATTTGGAAAACTACAAATAAACAAGAATATATACAAAAATTTTAATCAATGAAATTAAATTATAAAAATAAAACGGGGGAAATCCCCCGTTTCTTTAACTTACTAAAAAAGTTAAGAACACTAGCGTCTTTTCTTTTTTGCAACAACTTTTCTTTTTACTACACTTTTTTTTGCTTTTTTAACAACTTTTTTTGCCATTTTTTTCTCCTCCGAAAAAACAAACTTTTTTTGTGCCAACAAACATTAATTTGCAGGATACAAAAAAACTTTTTGCTATAATTATAAGCACTTTGTCTTATTTAACTTATCGGTTAGAAGGGCGGTGTAGAAATCCTCTTAGATTTCTATGAAAAGCCTTATTTTTATGTTTC
>JBAXCL010000115.1:0-3320 GCA_037141515.1 archaeon | reverse complement strand
AGTAAAAGGTCGTCCCGAACGAGTAAAAGGTCGTCCCGAACGAGTAAAAGGTCGTTCCGAACGAGTAAAAGGTCGTCCTGAACGAGTAAAAGGTCGTTCCTACCGAGTAATTTTTTTTTTTATAAAACATAAAAAGGTGGTTCAAGCAAGTAAAAATTTGCTTGAAGCACCTTTTTTATATTATTTAGTTTGAATTATTTGCAGAAATAATTCAAAAAAACAATTTTAAGTATTTTCTTGAGGAGGATTGTTGGCTACTGATGGTCTGCCCGGAAAATGACGTTTCAAATCATCATAAATAACTCTTGCTCCAGGAGCATCAGTTTGAGCAAATGCTTTTACCCCTTTATAATATGTAATAGAATTATGCCATAAATCAGCACCAAGAAGCAAATTTGTATCGTCAAACAAAGATAAAATAATAGCAAGTTTACGTTGACGAGGCGTAATGTCCTTGCGTGCAACGAAATCTTTTATATATTCGTCAAGATCAATATGTTGGAGTACTAATTCAGGATTCTGTCCCATATAGTCCTTAACCCTGCCAATCCAATCTTCGGTTCTGATGCCTACTTTGGCATTTTCTTGCCTTTCATCAGGTGTAAGGCTTATCATTTTGCCTATAATCACTCCATTAATTGCATCAATTGCATCATCAACAATCGTCCATTCTGCGGACGTAAAAAGAATAGAAATCGAATTTTCGTGTGCCATTGTAAAAAAGTTTTTAGTTTATAAATAATTGGTTTTATGAATGGATTTTAAAAAAAATAAGTTTCGCTTTAAGTAACACATTTTAGCTTTTAACGCTTCAACACTTTCAAAACATCAAAATAAAAACAGTAATACTTTAGAATTATTGTGCAAAATTATATTTTTTTTCGAACATACAAGGAAAAAAATGTTTTTTTTTAAAAAATAATTTATTTGTAGATAAAAAAAAATCATATATTTGCATTATATTTTGAAATGGATGGGATGGCTGTCTAACACATTTAAAAAAAATCAATCATGAAAAAACTAATCGTACTCGCAATAGTATTTTATTTGATATTCACCGCCTGCACCCACCATTGTGCCGATTTCAATGCCGACATTCTCAGTTGGATGCCCTATAAAGTGAACGACACCATTTCCTTAAAAAAGAACAATCAAATCATTAAATTTGTGGTCACCAACACATTTATTGACCACACCGCAAAATATAGCAAATCCTCCATGCGCAAATGCGGCGAATGTGACAATTATTTCGGACTTGAAGCAGGTGATGCCAACGAAAAGATTTATTATGAGTCATTCAATGACCAAGACATCACCCAATTATCTTTCGAAATAAGAGATAATGGCATGTCGGCTAACACTTATGATGGATTGAAAAACAAAACGCTGCTAAATTCCATAACTATTGATAGTGTTACGTATCAGGACGTGTTAGTCCTATCGGGCGATGCCATCTTGCCCAACACTATTTGGAAAGTGGTTCTTGCCAAAAACAAAGGCGTGATTGCCGCTTACTATGGCGATTCGATAATGACCACACAGAAAAACATGTTAAGAACAACAAGCGTTGAGGACTATAATCTGGTGAATGTTGATAATTGTAAGTAGTTTTTTTTTGGATAAAAGTTTTGATTCCTTATTAAAGAATTGAAACTTTTTATGTAATTTTGTAGCAATAAATTTTTACCAAAATGAGCCAAATAAAACTATTTGAAAGTAAACAAATCCGTTCCGTTTGGAATGAAACTGACCAGAAGTGGTATTTTTCAGTTCAGGATGTTGTGGAATTATTAACTGACGCTGCAGACGTTAAAGATTACATTAAAAAAATGAAAAAACGCGATGCGGAATTAAGTTCCAACTGGGGGACAATTTGTCCCCTAGTTGAAATGAAAGCAGCAGATGGTAAAAAACGAAAAGTACAAGCAGCCAATGCTAAAGGACTCTTGCGTATCATTCAATCTATTCCTTCACCCAAAGCTGAACCATTTAAACAATGGTTGGCACAAGTTGGTTCCGACCGTTTAGACGAAATTGAAAATCCTGAATTAGCCACTCAACGCACACGCGAATTGTATAAGGCAAAAGGATATTCCGACGATTGGATTGAAAAACGTATGCGCAGCATTGCCATTCGTGAAGAACTTACTGACGAATGGAAAAGTAGGGGTGTGAAAGAACAAATAGAATATTCTATACTAACTGCAGAGATTTCAAAAGCAACATTTGGCATAACCCCAACCGAATACAAGAAAGTCAAGGGGTTAAAAAGCCAAAACTTATGTGACCACATGACCGACCTCGAAATGATTTTCTCCATGTTAGGTGAAGCTTCAACAACAGAAATTGTTAAATCAAAAAATCCAAAAGGCTTTCCCCAAAACAAAATAGTTGCCCAACAAGGTGGAGCTATTGCAGGCAATGCCAGAAAGCATCTTGAGGCAAAAACAGGAAAAAAAGTTGTAACCTCCAATAACTATTTGCCGGAAGCAAAGAAAAACAAAGAACTAAAAGATAGTAAGTAAAATATTTCTCTTTAACCTTAAACTCAGCCCCTTCGTAATTCGCCTATTCGTAACATGTCTCGCATACGAAATGTCGGGATTCGTAACATTATCAGAACTCATATCTTACCATTATAACTTTCAATATCAACCGCTTCTCACGGAATAATATAATCATAATTGTATCGGTTCAAAAGCCGTAGCAAATCAATAGGGTCATCGGTTTGTATAATATCTGCCTTTTGATTCAGAGCTTCCTGGTTTTGGGCATCGTCATTAGGTGACCATACCATAACATATAATCCATTTTGATGCGCAAGTTGAACATTATTATTTAGCCAATCAATGGAAGTAGAGATTCCAAAGAAATGATTGTTTTTTGTAGTTTCAATTGCGCTTTCTGTAAGCACATCAAAATTAAACAATTTATTAGTCATTCCCATCTCTTGTGCTCTCAAAAGCAAGGCTTCACTACCTTCAATAAAAATATTATTACTCATCTTGTACTCTTCGCACGATCGTTTAATAGCTCGCAAATATTGCCCGCGATACGCATCCAAATCAGCAACTTCATTATCCTCTTTGGTACAATCAAAAGAAAAATACCAATTGTTCAGATTGGGCAACTGAGAAAACAAATCATCAACTGAAGTTACAAACATATTATTTTCCAATGAATAATACTTGCATTGCTTTATGTCTGACCAATCTTGTTCATACACCCTACCCCCACACGGGGTTCGTTCATTCATCAAATGTTAATGAAAAAGAACTAAAACGCTGTCGCGTGTCATTTGAATATCCACCCCACCCCCA